>DATMVH010000557.1:0-2806 GCA_035563395.1 Solirubrobacteraceae bacterium | reverse complement strand
CGGCGCGACCGTGTCCGTGGAGCGCCGCACGCCCGCCGGCTGGCGGCCGGCCGGATGGGCCCGGACGGGGCCGCAGGGCCGTTACCGCGCGCTCGTGCCGGCCGCGGGCGTCTATCGCGTGCTCTACGACGGCGTCGCCGGTTCGCCCGTCCGGGTCGGGTCGCGATAGGTTTCCGCACCGCGATGGTGCGCTACGGCGGGCTGGAGACCGGCGGGACGTGGTGCGTGGCGGCGGTCGGCCGCGGACCCGACGACCTCGACGCGATCGAGCGCTTCCCGACCACGACACCCGGGGAGACGGTCGGCCGCTGCGCCGACTTCTTCAGGGCGCACGGGCCGATCGAACGCCTCGGCGTCGGCTCGTTCGGGCCCGTCGACGTCGATCCCGCCTCGCCGACCTGGGGCCATGTGACCACGACGCCGAAGCCGGGCTGGCCGCACACGCCGGTGGCCGGCCCGCTGGCGGAGCAGCTCGGCGTGGGCGTGGTCTTCGACACCGACGTCAACGCCGCCGCGCTCGGCGAGCACCGTTGGGGCGCCGGGCAGGGGTCGGACCCCTTCGTCTACGTGACCGTCGGGACCGGGATCGGCGGTGGCGTGGTCTCCGCCGGGCGCCCGGTCCACGGGCTGATGCATCCGGAGCTCGGCCACATCCGCATCCCCCACGACCGCGAGCGCGACCCCTTCGCCGGCGCCTGCCCGTACCACGGCGACTGCCTCGAGGGGCTGGCCTGCGGCCCGGCGATCGAGCGGCGCTGGGGCGTCCGCGGCAACGAGCTGCCCGACGACCACGAGGCGTGGAAGCTCGAGGCCGAGTACCTGGCGGCCGGGATGCTGGCGCTCGCCTGCATCCTCTCGCCGCACCGCATCGTGCTGTCGGGCGGCGTCGGCCGCCGGCCGGGGATGCCGGAGGCGGTCACCGCGCGGCTCGACGAGCTGCTCGGCGACTACATGGCCGCGCCGGAGATCGTCGCCCCGGCGCTCGGCGACCGCGCCGGGGTGCTCGGCGCGCTCGCGCTGGCGATGTGACCGGTCTTATTGGCGGTAGTCGCGCAGGTTCGAGCCGCGCGCGGCTAGGCCCGCGAGGCCCTCGATCAGCAGCGCGAGGGCGGCGACGATCGCGATGAAGCCCGCGAACGGGGGCGTCCAGAGCGTGGCGAGCACGCACAGCGCGGCCGCGGCGAACGGCGCCCAGATGCGCCAGGTCGCGCGGACGGCGTGGAGCGCGGAAGTCGTGGTGAGCATGGAGCGTCCCTCCCCGGTCGCCGCGGTTCGACAGGTGCGCGGCGGTCAGGGGTGACGCTACGGCCGGGCCGGGCGCGCGTCCGCGTCGCGCGGCACGCGCCGTGTGCGTACTTCGCCACACGCGGACCGGTCCTTCGGCCCGCCGCCTCCGCGTGCGCGCGGCCGCCGGTTTCACTCCGCCGTGTAGACGCGGGCGACCGTCTCGGCGACGCACACCGGCTTGTCGCCGCCCTCGCGCTCGAACGTCAGCTCTGTCGTCAACTGCGCGCCGCCGGGCACCTCGTCGAGCTCCTTGAGCTTCGCGTGGACGCGCACGCGGCTGCCGACGGGCAGCGGAGCGGGGAAGCGGACCCGGTTGAGGCCGTAGTTCATCGCGAAGGCGAAGCCCTTGAGCTCGAAGATCTGCTCCGACAGCGCCGGGCCGAGCGAGAGCGTGAGGTAGCCGTGCGCGATCGTCCCGCCGAACGGCGTGCTGCGCGCGCGGTCCTGGTCGACGTGGATCCACTGGTGGTCGCCCGTCACGTCGGCGAAGGCGTCGACGTCCTTCTGCGTCACCTCGTGCCAGTCCGACGTGCCGAGGTCGTCGCCCTCGGCCTGCCTGAGCTCCTCGAGCCCGTTGATCGTCCGCATGGCGCCGGACCATATCCTCCGTCGCCATGCCCGCGCCCCTGCTCCTCGCCGACGCGCCGCACCTGCTCTACCGCGCGTTCTACGCGCTGCCGGACACGATCACGGACGGTGACGGCCGTCCGGTCAACGCGCTGCTGGGCTCGGTCAACCAGCTCATGTGGTGCGTGGACCGCTACGAGCCGCGCGCGGTGGTGTGCTGCTTCGGGCAGGAGGCGGCGTCCTACCGCACCGAGGCTTATCCGCCGTACCACGCCCACCGCCCGCCCGTGCCCGACGGGCTGCAGGACCAGTGGGACCGCGCCGCGCCGTTCTACGAGGCGCTCGGCTGGCACGTGATGTCCCATCACGACCTCGAGGCCGACGACGTGCTGCACGCGCTCGCCGCCGCGGAGGTCGCCGCGGGCGGCCGCGCGATGATCCTCACGGGCGACCGCGACCTCTTCCAGTGCGCCGGCGAGCACGTGACGATCCTCCTGCAGCGCGCCCGGCAGGAGGGGCCGGACGAGATGGGCCCGGCCGAGGTGGAGGCGCGCTACGGCGTCCCGCCCGCGGCGGTGCCCGACTTCATCGCGCTGCGCGGCGACCCGTCGGACGGTCTGCCCGGCGCCAAGGGGATCGGCGAGAAGACGGCGGCCGAGCTGCTGCGCCGGCACGGCTCGCTGGAGGCGGCGATCGCCGGTGCGGTGCGCGAGCGCCCGGCGGTCCGGCGCGCGCTGCTCGAGCAGGCCGACGAGCTGCGCGCCTTCAAGGACATCGCGACGCTGCGCGACGCCGACGTCGAGCGCCCGCCGGATCGGCCGACCGACCGGGACGCCGGCGCCGCGGCCGCCCGCGCGCTGGGCATGGAGCGGCTGGCCAAGCGGCTGGAAGAGGGAACCGCGTAGCGACGCGGCGATCGTCCTGCGCGTCCGTCCCTCGCGGCGGTAGGGCG
>DATMVH010000556.1:0-3144 GCA_035563395.1 Solirubrobacteraceae bacterium | reverse complement strand
CGCCGGGGAGCGTCAGCGTGCGGCCGGTTCCGCGCCGGCGACGCGCCGGCGCAGCAACGGCAGCACGTCAGCCGCGAACAGGTCGAGCGCGCGGCGCTGGTCGTCGCCCGGGAAGTGGAAGTTGAGCTCCGTGAAGCCGAGGTCGAGGTACTCGCCGATGCGGTCCGCCATCTCGGCGGGGTCGTCGGAGACGATGAACCGCGACGACGCGCGGTCGCGGTTCGCGTCGGCGAGGCGCTCCATCTCGATCGGGTCCTCCACCCCGGCCTTCTCGTCGCCCGACAGGGCGAGCGCGGCCCACCACCCGCAGTCGCGCTCCGCGCGCTCCCGATCCGGGTCGTAGGAGACCTTCACCTCGATCATCCTCGCGATCCCCGCCGCGTCCCGGCCGGCGGCGTCGGCGCCCTCCTGCACCGCGGCGAGCAGGGTGTCGTAGAGCTCGCGGCCCTTGCCGCTCGTGCAGATGAAGCCGTCCCCCACGCGGCCCGCCAGCTTGGCGGCGAGCGGGCCGGACGCGGCGACGTAGACGGGGACGGGCTCGTCCGGGCGGTCGTACACCGTCGCGCGCCGCGTGCGGTAGAAGCGGCCGTCGAAGTCGACGCGCTCCTCCGTCCACAGCGTGCGGATCAGGCGGATGGCCTCCGCCAGCCGCTGCCGGCGCTCCTTCACCGGCGGCCACTCGTCGCCCGTCACGGGCGTCTCGTTCATCGCCTCGCCGGTGCCCACGCCCAGGAACACCCGGCCGGGATACAGGCAGGCGAGCGTGGCGAAGGCCTGCGCGATCACCGCGGGCTGGTAGCGCAGGGTCGGCGTGAGCACGCTCGTGCCCATGAAGGCCCGTTCCGCGCGGGCGCCGAGCGCGCCCAGCCATGGCAGGACCGCGGGCGAGTGCCCGCCGTGATGGCGCCAGGGCTGGAAGTGGTCCGACACCGCGACCATGTCGAAGCCGTGGGCCTCGGCGTGGGCGGAGAACGCGAGCAGCTCCGCGGGGCCGAACTGCTCCGCGGACGCCTTGTAGCCGAAGCGCACCGGGCGCCCGTGGTCCGTCATGCGCGGGATCGTAGTCCAGCGCTCCCGCGTACCCTTGGAGCATGGCCACCGAGATCACGAAGACCGACGCGGAGTGGCGCGCCGAGCTCTCGCCCGAGCAGTACCACGTGCTGCGCGAGGGCGGGACGGAGCGCGCGTTCACGGGCCGCTACTGGGACACCCACGACGACGGCACGTACCGCTGCGCGGGCTGCGGGGCGGAGCTGTTCGACGCGGACACGAAGTTCGACTCCGGCACGGGCTGGCCGAGCTTCACGGAGCCGAAGAACGCCGACGCGGTCGAGCTGCGCGAGGACGACTCGTACGGCATGCGCCGCACGGAGGTCGTCTGCCGCCGCTGCGGCGGGCACCTCGGCCACGTCTTCGACGACGGCCCGCGCGACCGCGGCGGCCTGCGCTATTGCATGAACTCCTGCTCGCTGGACCTCGAGACGCGCTGAACGTCAGCCCGCGCCGGTGGGCGCGGCGGCGAGCAGGGGCTGCTCGCCGCCGAGCCCTTCGAGCACGTCCCACCGGCCGGCGCGCAGCTCGTCCAGCACGTGGTCGACGCGGAAGCCGCGGCTCACCGCGGTGCGGACGGCCGCGACCTCGCGCGAGTAACCGAGCAGGATCGCGCCGATGACGCGGCCGTCGCGCACGACGAGCTTGCGGTAGCGCCCGCCGGCCTCGACGAGCGCGATCTCCTTGTCGCCCGGCTCCCCCTCGAAGCGCCCGATCGACGTCAGCTCGATGCCGACGACCTTGAGGATCGTCACCGGCACGGAGCCGCGGTACTCCTTGTCGCCGCCGACCGCGTTGTCGGCGGCGACCTCCGCCTGCTCCACCGCGACCGGCCAGAGCCCGTGCACGCGGCCCGCGTGCTCCGCGACGTCGCCGGCGGCGAGGATCTCCGGATCGCTCGTGCGCATGCGCTCGTCGACGAGCACGCCGCGGCCGACGTCGAGGCCGGCGTCGCGCGCGAGCTCCGCGTTCGGCGCGATCCCCGCGGCGACGAGGAAGAGGTCGGCGGGCACCGCGCGGTCGTCCGCGAGCGCGATCTCGCGGACGCGGCCGCTCGCGGACACCGCCGCGGTCTGCGCGTCCGTGAGGATCTCGAGCCCGAGGCCCTCGAGGTAGCCCTGCAGCAGCCGCGACGCGCGCTTGTCCAGCTGGCGGCGGAGGAGGCGGTCGCCGCGCTCGAGCACCGTGGTGCGCAAGCCGAGCTTGTGCAGCGCGTAGGCCGCCTCGAGCCCGAGCAGCCCGCCGCCGGCGACCACGGCCCGCCGCGCCCCCTGGCGCTGCGCGAAGGCGCGCAGGTCGAGCGCGTCGCCGGCCGTGCGCAGGACGAACGTCCCCGGCGCGCCGAAGCCCGCGATGGGCGGGACGAACGAGCGCGAGCCGGTGGCGAGGATCAGCCGGTCGTAGGGCAGCCGCTCGCCCGTCCCCAGCACGACCTCGCGCGCCAGGCGGTCGATCGACCGCGCGCGCGTGTTGAGCCACGGGGTGATGCCGTGCTCGTCGTACCAGCCGTCCGGGTTGAGGTAGAGGCCCTGCATCGCCGAGCGGCCGTAGATCAGGCGCGCGATGCCCATGCGGTTGTAGAGGTGGTGCGGCTCGTCGGCCACCAGGTCGATCTGCGTGAGCGGGTGGCGCCGGCGCACGTGGTCGGCGGCGGTCACGCCGGCGATCCCGTTGCCCAGCACCACGACGCGCTCGATCGACCGGTCGAAGGAGAAGCTCGCGATGCGGCTGAGGCTCGGCTTCTGCGGCCTCTCCGGCGTGAGCGCCACGGTCACCGGGCCCTCGACGCGCGCACAGCACGCCATGCGCGTGTTGTCGGCGAGCCCGAGGCGGTCGAGCGTCGAGCGCTCGTCGCCCGAGATCGCCGACAAGTGCTCCATGCCGTCCTTCACGCACACGGGGTCGGCGCCGCACACGCCCATGCGGCAGCCCGACTCGATCGGGAGCCCCCCGGCCTCGGCCGCCTCGAGCAGCGTCATGCCGGGTTTCGCCACGACGCGCTTGCCCTCCGGCTCGAACGCGACCTCGGGCGCGCCCGTGCGCAGCGCGCGATGGGAGGCCATCGAGCGGCCGGCGGCCAGGTCGGCGGCGGGC
>DATMVH010000555.1:0-9570 GCA_035563395.1 Solirubrobacteraceae bacterium | reverse complement strand
GAGCACGCCGCCGGCCGCCACGAGCAGGAGCCCGGCCACGATCACGCGGCCCCAGGCGACCCCGTCGTCGCCGGGCGCGGGGACCGTCCGCTCGGCGGGCGCCGCCGCCGCGGATCCGCCGCGCGCGATGCGAACGGGCGGGAAGGTGTGCGCCGTGTCGACGAACCCGTCGCGCACCTGGTACGTCCACCGCCCGGCGTGCGGGAACACGACCTCGGCGCGGTACACGCCCGCCTTGGCGGTGGGGCGCGCGGCCACCGTGCGCGCGGTGTCGCCGGAGGCGATGCTGATCGACGGCCGCACGTCCGTCAGCGGCGTGCGACCGTGCTGCAGGATGGTGATGTCCACTCGCCACGGGGTCCCGGCCGGGACCCCGTCGGGGGTGGAGCTGAGGCCCACCGTGGCGAAGCCGCCGGCGTGGGCGCTGGGCGCCGCGACCAGCAGGGCGGCGAGGGCGGTGAGAAGCGGCAGGCAGCGGCGCATGCCCGTCTTACACCGCAGGGTGCGCGCCGGTTCCCGCGTCAGGGGCCGTCGCCGTCGCCCGGCGGGCCGCGCAGGAGCGGCTTCCAGTGGTCCGCGCCGAGCTGGACCGGCTCCGTGGTCCTGCAGAAGTCGGTCACGACGGCGGCGAACCGCTCCGGATCGTCGGCGTGCGGCATGTGGCCCGCGCCCGCGAAGACCTCGAAGCGGCTGCCGGGCATCGCGGCGTGGGCCTCGCGCCCGTGCCGGAGCGGGATGATCGAGTCCCGCTCGCCCCAGACGATGAGCGTCGGCAGCGCCGCGGCCAGGTGGAGGCGGTCGCCGGCGTGGACACGCTGGCCCGTGGGCTCGACGACCGCGCGGAGGGTGTGGAGGAAGGCCTGCCGCGAGCCGGCGGTGTCCAGCGAGGCGAAGCCGCGGGCGAGCGCGGCCACGTCGCCGCCGGGCCGGAGGCGCACGCGGTCGAGCGCCGCGCCGACGCCGCGCCCGACGCGCAGGACGTGGCTGGACGCGAGGAACGGCAGGACGAGGTCGACGCCCGGCAGGGCGGCGGCCCGCAGGAGGAGGTGCACTTCGCGCCCGAGGCCGCCGCTCGACACGAGCACGAGCCGCTCGCAGCGCTCCGGGAACTGGTAGGCGAACTGCATGGCGATCCCGCCGCCGAGCGAGTGGCCGACGACCGTCACGCGCGAGTGCCCGAGCGCGGTCAGCAGGTCGCGGACGCCGCTCGCGTGCGCGCCCAGGGAGTAGTCCCCGCGCGGCGCCGCAGACTCGCCGTGGCCGAGGAGGTCGGGTGCGACGAGCGTGAAGTGCCTGCTGAGGAAGCGCGTCACGGGGGTCCACGTGTCGGACGAGTCCGTGACGCCGTGCATCAGCACCAGCACAGGGCCGTGCCCGGCGGTCCGGTAGCTCACACGGTGGCCGTGCACCGTGAGCTCCCGGGGCTCGAGGCGAGGGGATGCGGGCACGGCGGTCGTCATACCCCCGAACCGACGCCGAGCGACACACGCCGGCACCGCGATGCGAGAGAGTGCCGCCATGGCGAACGCACTCGTCCACACCTGCGTCCGCGTCCGCGACCCGGACGCGTCGATCCGCTTCTACCGCGCGCTCGGCTTCGAGGAGCGCGGCCGGCTCAACTTCGAGTCCGCCTACAACGTCTACATGGGCCTGCCCGGCGACGGGGACAAGCTCGAGCTGACCGTGAACGTCGGGCGGGAGGAGGCCTACGACCTCGGCGACGGCTACAACCACGTCGCGGTCACGGTGGAGGACATGGACCGCACGCTGGCCGACCTGGCGGAGCTGGGCGTCGAGCCCGAGAAGCCGCCGTACCGGCCGGGCGGCCGCGGCGACCTCCCGCGGATCGCCTTCGTGCCGGATCCGGACGGCTATCGCATCGAGCTCATCGACGGCGGCGCGTTCGCGACCCCGCAGGACGGCCCGCACCCGTCGATCGCCTGACCGGCCCGCGGGTCGCCTCTTGCGGCCCTTGGCCGGGCGCCACCCCGCGCGTATCGTCTCGGCACCGAGGTCCCGATGAGGCACAGGCCCAACAGCACCCGGCTGTCGCGGAGCCCGTTCCCGCCGATCGCCGACTACGGCTTCCTGTCGGACTGCGAGACGACGGCGCTCGTCGCGCCGGGCGGCAGCGTGGAGTGGCTGTGCCTGCCGCGCATGGACTCGCCGAGCGTGTTCGGCGCGCTGATCGACCGCGACGCCGGGCTGTTCCGGCTCGCCCCCGCGGGCGTGCGCGTGCCGGCCGGCCGGCGCTACCTGCCGGGCACGATGGTGCTGGAGACGAGCTGGGGCACGCGCGGCGGCTGGATCATCGTCCGCGACGTGCTCCTGATCGGCCCCTGGCACCACGACTCCGACCGCTCGAACACGCACCGCCGCGCGCCGACGGACTACGACGCCGACCACGTCCTCCTGCGCACCGTGCGCTGCGTCAACGGCGAGGTGCAGGTCTCGCTCGACTGCGAGCCGGTGTTCGACTACGGCAGCGAGCGTGCGGTGTGGGAGTACGCCGGCGAGGGCTACCACGAGACGATCGCGCGGCACTCGGTGAGCGGGCTCGAGCTGCGCCTGACCACCGACCTCAACGTCGGCATCGAGGGTCCGCGGGTGACCGCGCGCCACCTCATGAAGGCGGGCGACGAGCTGTTCTGCGCGCTGTCGTGGAGCGAGCACGCGCCGCCGCGGACGTACGACGAGGCCTACCGCCGGCTGACGTGGACGGCGCACCACTGGCAGCACTGGCTGGACCGCGGCGACTTCCCCGACCACCCGTGGCGCTCGGACCTGCAGCGCAGCGCCTTGACGCTCAAGGGCCTGACCTACGCGCCGACGGGCGGGATCGCCGCCGCGGCCACGACGTCGCTGCCCGAGACCCCGGGCGGCGAGCGCAACTGGGACTACCGCTACTCGTGGATCCGCGACTCGACGTTCGCGCTCTGGGGCCTGTACACGCTCGGCTTCGACTGGGAGGCGAACGACTTCTTCTACTTCGTCGCCGACGTGACGGAGGCCGAGGAGGGCCGGCTCCAGATCATGTACGGGATCGACGGCCGCGCCGACCTGCCGGAGCGGACGCTCGACCACCTGTCCGGGTACGAGAACGCCCGGCCGGTCCGCGTCGGCAACGCCGCCCACTCCCAGCACCAGCACGACGTATGGGGCGCGGTGCTCGACTCCCTGTACCTCCACACCCGCTCGCGCGACCATCTCCCCGAGCGCTTCTGGCCGATGCTGATCACGCAGGTCGAGACCGCGGCGGCGAACTGGCGCGAGCCCGACTACGGCATCTGGGAGGTGCGCGGGGAGCCGAAGCACTTCACCTCCTCCAAGATGATGTGCTGGGTGGCCATGGATCGCGGCGCGCGCCTCGCCGAGCTCCGCGAGGACTGGGACCGCGCGGCGCGCTGGCGCTCCGTGGCCGACGAGATCCACGCCGACATCTGCGCCAACGCGGTCGACGAGCGGGGCGTCTTCACGCAGCACTACGACACGACGGCGCTCGACGCCTCCGTGCTGCTGATGCCGCTCGTGCGCTTCCTCCCGCCCGACGACGTGCGCATCCGCGCCACCGTGCTGGCCATCGCCGGCGAGCTGTCGGAGGACGGGCTCGTCCTGCGCTACCGCGTGGAGGAGACCGACGACGGCCTCGCCGGGGAGGAAGGGACCTTCACCATCTGCTCGTTCTGGCTCGTGTCGGCGCTCTGCGAGATCGGCGAGATCGACCACGCGCGGGACCTGTGCGAGAAGCTGCTCGCCTACGCGAGCGACCTCGGGCTCTACGCCGAGGAGATCGACACGCGCACGGGCCGTCACCTCGGCAACTTCCCGCAGGCCTTCACGCACCTCGCCCTGATCAACGCGGTGATGCACGTCATCCGCGCCGAGGAGGCGCTCGACCTGCAGCAGTCGGCGTTCTCGGGCGCGCCGGCGAACGCCGTGCGGCCCGCGGCGGACGCGCCTGCGACCGCGCCGGCCGACGCCCGCGCGCCGCTCGACTGACCGGCGCGCGGGTAGGAACGTCGCCCGGGGACGTTCCCCGAATCCGCGTTCGACCTCCAGGAGGAGCACCTTGGCCCGTATCCGCGCGCTCGTCGTCGTCCTCGCCGGAGGCGCCGGCGGCCGGCTCGAGCTGCTCACGCACGACCGCGCCAAGCCGGCGGTGTCCTTCGCGGGCTCGCACCGGCTGATCGACTTCCCGCTCAGCAACTGCCTCAACTCGGGGCTGTCGGACGTCTGGGTCGTCCAGCAGTTCAACCCGATGTCGCTGTCGGACCACCTCGCGAACGGCCGCCCGTGGGACCTCGACCGCACCGTCGGCGGGCTGCTGATCCTGCAGCCGCGCCTCGGCGACGACCGCGCGGGGTTCCAGCAGGGCACGGCCGACGCGCTGTGGCGCAACGCGCCGCTGATCCGCGACTTCGCGCCGGAGGCGCTCGTGGTGGTGAGCGCGGACGCCGTGTACGCGCTCGACTACGGGATGCTCGTCGAGGAGCACGCGGAGGCCGGCGCGGACGTCACCATGGTCACCGTCGAGGTCGACCCGAGCGACGCGGGCCGCTACGGCGTCGTGCAGGCCGACGGCGAGCGCGTGCGCGGCTACGCCTACAAGCCGGACGAGCCGGAGGGCAGCCTTGTCGCCAACGAGGTCTTCGTGCTCTCGCCGGAGCCGGTGCTCGACGCGCTCGAGGAGCTGGCCGAGGAGGCCGGCGAGGACGGGCTCGAGGACCTCGGCGACGGGCTGCTGCCACGGCTCGTGGACGACGGGCGCGCGCGCCGGCACCACTTCGAGGGCTACTGGCGCGACGTGGGCACCGTGGACGCCTACTGGGAGTCCCACCAGGAGCTGCTGAGCGCCGACCCGCCGATCGACCTCGACGATCCCGCCTGGCCGATCCTCACGCACGCGGCCTCGCACCGCGCCCCCGCCCGCGTCGTCGACGGCGCCGAGGTGCGCACGAGCCTGCTCGCCGCGTCCGCGCTCGTCGCGGGCCGGGTCGAGCGCAGCGTCATCGGCCGCGGCGCCGTCGTGGAGGCGGGCGCGGTGGTGCGCGAGTCGGTCGTGCTGCCGCACGCGGTCGTGCGCGCCGGCGCGCGGGTGGACCGCGCGATCCTCGACGACCACGTGGAGGTTGCGCGGGAGGCCGTCGTCGGCCGCGCCGGCGGCGACATCGCCATGATCGGCCGCCGCGCCGTGCTCGAGCCGGGGTTCCGGCTGCCGGCGGGCGGGCGGTATCCCGAGCCGGAGGACTGACGCCCCGCCGCGTGCAGCGGCGCCGTAGCGCCGCTGCGCGATGATGCGACCGACGTGGCTCCCGATGCCGCACGACGACGCCCCGTCCGCCGCCGGGCACTTCGACGTGCCCGTTCGGCGGGCGCCAGATCGCGCTGATCGGCGACGCCGAGCTGGACGAGGGCGCGTGCTGGGAGGCGATCGTCGACCCCATGGTGAGCCGGCTCGGCGAGGTCATGTGGGTCGTGGACCTCAACCGCCGGTCGCTCGACCGCGTGGTGCCCGACATCGCGGCCGGCCGCCTGCGCGACATGTTCGAGGCGGCCGGCTGGCACTGCGTGATGGTGAAGTACGGCGCCCGCCTGCAGGGCCGGCGCGCGCTGCGCGCCCGCATCGGCGCGATGCCCAACGAGGAGGCGATCGCCGGCGGCTACCGGCTACGGCCGCACGACGCCCCGGACGTGGCGATCGCGGTCATGGGCGCGCTCGTGCCGGAAGCGGTCGAGGCGGTGGACGCGCTCGCCGCCGAGGCGGGCATCGCCGCGGAGGGTCGTGTGCGTCACGAGCGCCGACCTCCTGTTCCGCTCCTTCCAGGCCCGCGCGGGGCTCGGCGACGGCGATCCGCACGATCGCCCGGCTGTTCCCGCACGACGTCCCCGTCGTCGCCCCTCCTCGACGGCCACCCGCACGCGCTCGCCTTCCTCGGCGGGCGCGTCACGTGCCCGGGCGTCCAGCGCTTCGGGCAGTCGGGCGACCTGCGCGAGCTCTACGAGCACCGCGAGATCGACGCGGAGTCCGTCATCGGCGCCGCGCTGGACCTGCGGGGCGGGTGATCAGGCCGCGGCGGATGCCGCCGCCTGCGCACGGACGAGCGCCTCGACCGCGGCGGCGCCGAGCGGCGCGTGCAGGTGGTAGCCCTGGCCGAGCTCGCAGCCGAGCTCCACGAGCCGCGCAAGCTGCGCGGCGTGCTCGATCCCCTCGGCGACCGGCTTGAGCGACAGGACGCCGGCGAGCTGGAGGATGGACGCGGTCAGGGCCTCCGTCAGCTCGGACCCGCAGCCCACGCCGTCGATGAAGGAGCGGTCGATCTTGAGCACGTCGACGGGGAAGCGCCGGATGTAGGTGAGCGAGGAGTAGCCCGTCCCGAAGTCGTCGATGGCGAGCGAGACGCCGAGCGCACGCAGCTCCTCGAGGCGCGCCGTCACGAGCTCCACGTCCTCGATCATCGCGCTCTCCGTGAGCTCGAGCACCAGGCTGCTCGGCGGGATGCCGCTCTGCCGCAGCGCGTCCCGAACCTCCCCGACGAGCCCGGGCGACTGGAGCTGGCGGGCCGACAGGTTGACCGACATCGTGAGCGCCGGCTCGCGCGGGCAGGCGGCCTGCAGCACCGCGGCCTGGTGGCACGCCTCCCGGAGCAGCGCCGCCCCCATCGCGACGACGAGGCCGGTCTCCTCGGCGAGCGGGATGAACTCCGCGGGCGAGACCGGGCCGCGCTCCTCGTGGAACCATCGCGCGAGCGCCTCGACGCCGACGATCTCGCCGCGCCGCAGGTCGACGACCGGCTGATAGACGAGCGAGATGTCCCCGTCGCGGACGGCCTTCTGCAGGTCGGCCTTGAGCTGGAGGCGCTCCATGGCGGCGGCGTGCATGGCGGGCTGGAAGATCGCGTAGCGGCCCTTGCCCTGCGCCTTCGCGAGGTACATCGCCGCGTCGGCGTCGCGCAGGAGCTCGTCCGCGCCCGCTCCGGGCGTCGCGAAGGCGATCCCGATGCTCGGCGTGGTGGTGAACTCGTGGCCGTCGAGCGCGATCGGCCGGCTGATCGCCTCCATCACCCGCTCCGCGACGGCGACCGCCTCGAGCTCGTCGCGAATGCCGTCCACGAGCAGCGCGAACTCGTCGCCGCCGAGGCGCGCGGCGCTGTCCGTCGTCCGCGCCGTACGGTCGAGCCGCGCGGCGACCTCGCGCAGGACCGCGTCGCCGGCGGCATGGCCGAGCGAGTCGTTGACGGTCTTGAAGTCGTCGAGATCGAGGAAGAGGACGGCGAAGCGCGTGCCGTGGCGCCGCAGCCGCGCGAAGGCGTGCTGGACCCGGTCCTGGAAGCGATCGCGGTTCGGCAGGCTCGTGAGGGCGTCGTGGAACGCCTGGTGCTCGAGCCGGCGCTCGAGCGCCGTCCGCTCGCTCACGTCGCGCGTGTTGAGCACGATGCCGCCGACCATCTCGTCGGCGATCAGGTTCGTGGCGAGCGCCTCCACGTCGCGCCAGATGCCGTTCGCGTGGCGCAGCCGGAACACGGCGCTGCCCGACTCCCCGGGCCCGAGGCCCTGCAGGAACGCGAGCACGTCGGCCGCGTCGTCCGGGTGCACGAGGTCGAGCAGCGAGGTCTCCATCAGCTCGTCCGCGCTGCGCCCGGTCAGCGTGCTCGCCGACGGGCTGAGGTAGGCCAGCCGCCCGTCGGGCCCGAGCAGGCTCACGACGTCCTGGGCGTTGCGGACGAGCGCCGCGAGGCGCGTCTCGAAGCGCCGGCGCAGGTCGTGCTCCATGAGCGACTCCTGGCTCCGCGCGAGGCCGGTCAGCCGCGCTAGGACGAGCAGGAAGAGCACGCCGGCGGCGACGGCGATCAGCGGCTCGCGCGGCTGGTCCAGCGCGGCGCGGACGAGCTGGAGGCCGGGCGCCAGCAGGCTGGTCGCGGCGAGCAGGGCGAGCCGCCGGCGGGTCAGGCCGACGGGCGGCGCCGGGGCCGGCTCGGAGAGCACGCGCATCGAGGGATGCAGCGCGGCGGCGCCGCAGAGCACGTAGAAGGCGATCCAGCCCACGTCGAGGAGGCCGCCGGGCGTGTAGCCCCCGTTGATCGAGAGCCAGCCGTAGACGGCGTCGGTCGCCAGCAGCGCCACGAACCCGAGCGCGAGCAGCGGAGAGCTGGCGCCGCCGTGCCGCGCGCCGAGCAGCAGCCGCACGGCGACGGCGAGCAGCACGAGGTCCGCCAGCGGATAGGCCATCGACGTCAGCCGCTCGGCGAGCGTGAGCGTCGCGTCGTGCGCGTACGGCGCCATCAGGTACGCCCACGAGAGCGTCCCGAGGCCGCTCGCCACGATCAGCGCGTCCAGCACGCCGGCGCGGTCGCGCGACGAGCCGCGCCGGCGCGCGAGCACGAGCAGGCCGCCGGCGAGGCAGGGGTACATCGCGAGGTAGAGCGGGTCCGCGACGGACGGGAACGGCAGCGCGCGGCCGAACAGCGTCTCGTAGTTGTACGCGAGGACGTCGCCGCAGACGAAGAGCGCCTGGCCGAGCGCGATCAGCCACCAGGCGATCGGAGCGCGCGGCCGGTGGCGCGCGACGCCGACGGCGATGGCGGCCGCGGACGAGGCGCCGAGCAGGTTGTAGACGGGGCCGACGCCGAGCGGGCCGGCGAGGTACAGCGCGGCCACCAGCGCGGCGACGGCCGGGTAGGCGAGATGGAGCGGAACCGTGGTGCGCCGCCGGCGAGGCGGCGATTCGACGTCTGACCCGGAGCGCGGCATCGTGACCCTTGACATCGACGGGTCGCCGCGATCCTGGAGCCGGGCCGCGCCCGGGCCGGGGCGCGCACCGCGCGAGTTGGCGCGTTGGCGCTCGCCCGCGAGAGGGCCTTCCCGCCGGCGGCGTAGCCTCCGCGGCCGTGCGAGACGACGCTCCGCTCCCCGCAGCGCTGGCCTCCGGCCTGGTCTTCCTGGCGTCCGGCGCCGTGCTCGTGCTCGAGATCCTCGGCATCCGGCTGCTCGCGCCCTACGTCGGGCTGACGCTCGAGACGACCACGACGATCATCGGCACCGTGCTGGCCGGGATCGCCGCCGGGGCCGCGCTCGGGGGCCTCGCCGCCGACCGGATGGAGCCCCGGCGCCTGCTCGCCGAGCTGCTCATCGGCGGCGCGCTGCTCGCCATCGGCATCGTGCCGCTCGTCCGCACGCTCGGCGCCGCGCTGGCGGGCGGCGGGGACGGCGCGGCGCTCGTCATCACGCTCGTGGCGCTGTTCCCGTCGGCGACCGCGTTGAGCGCCGTCACGCCGGTGGTCGCGAAGGTGCAGCTGCGCGACCTCGGGGTCACCGGCTCGGTCGTCGGGCGGCTGTCGGGATGGGCGACGGCGGGCGCGCTGGTCGGGACGTTCGCCACGGGCTTCATCGTCGTCCCGCTCCTGCCGACCGGCGTGGCGGTGCTTGCGACGGGCGGCGTGCTGCTGCTGGCCGGGGTCGCGCTCGCGGTGCGCCACGGCGCGCGCTCGCGCCGCGCCGCGGCCGGCATGGCGGCGGGCGCGCTGGTCGTCGCGGGCGCGACGCTCGCCGCGGGCTCGCCCTGCGACGCCGAGA
>DATMVH010000554.1:0-4112 GCA_035563395.1 Solirubrobacteraceae bacterium | reverse complement strand
TCGTACAGCGCGTACAGCCGGTCGCTCACCAGCGCGCGCTCGGCGTCGTCGAGGTCGAGGTCAGCACCCGCGCAGAACACGGGCGGATCCGCGGAGGCCAGGACGGCCGCCCGCGCGTCATCGAGCCCCGCGACCGCCTCGTGGAGCGCCTCCACCGTCCCCGCGTCGAGCGCGTTGCGCCGGGCGGGGCGGTTGAGGCGCAGGCGCACGACGCCGTCCCGCGGGCGGTCGATGACCAGCGGGTCGCCGTCCATCTACCGCGACAGCGTCGTGGCGCGCGGCGCGCGGTCGCGGGTGAAGCGCGCACCGCGCTCCACCGCGTCGTCGCGCAGCGTGTCGGCGAGGTCGTGGTCCTTCGTCTCGTGCGCGAACAGCGCGATCACGCCCGCGTTGACGAGGAAGGCCAGCGCGAACACGCTCAACGCCACGAACAGCGAGGCGTCGATCAGCAGCCCGCCGACGTACGGCGCGATGAACCCGCCCACCCGCGCCCACCCGCTCGCCGAGCCCATGCCCGTCGTGCGCAGCGTCGTCGGGTACGTCTCCGGCGTGTACGTGTAGAGGACGGCGAACGCCCCCAGCGTGAAGAAGCTCATCACCGCCGCGGCCGCGAAGACCGCGGTCGCCGAGTCCACGAACGCCCATGCGAACGTCGCGGCGGCGGCAACCGCGAGGTACGTCGCCAGCGTCGGCTTGCGCCCCCACTTCTCCACCAGCCAGGCGGCAGAGAAGTAGCCGGGCATCTGGACCGCGACGAGGAAGAACACGTAGCCGTAGGAGGAGACGAAGTCGTACTCCTCGCGCAGGATCGTGGGAAGCCAGACGAAGATGCCGTAGTACGAGAACGCGATCAGGAACCACGCCGCCCAGTTGACGAGCGTGATGCGGCGCAGGCGCTCGCGGAGCAGATCGGCGGGACCGACCTCGGGCGCGGGCGGCGGCGGGGCGATGGGCTGCTCGATGCGCGGCGCGCCGTTGGCCTCCGCCACCTTGTTGAGCACCGCGCGCGCCTCCTCCTCGCGGCCCTTCGCCATCAGCCAGCGCGGCGACTCGGGCACGCGCAGCCGGACCCACAGCACGAACAGGCCGGCGATCGCCGACGTCGCCATCAGGTACCGCCAGCCGAGCGTCGGGACGAGGATCCACGCGAGCCCCGCGGCGGCGAGCGTGCCGACGCCCCAGAAGGACTCGAGCAGCACGAGCCAGCGCCCGCGGTTGCGGCGCGGGAGGTACTCCGCGAACAGGGAGAAGTCGAGCGGCAGGGCGCCGCCGAGGCCGAAGCCGGTGATCGCGCGCAGGACGGCGAGCCAGATGACGTTCGGCGCGAACGCCGAGGCGAGGCCCGCCGCCGCGAAGATGGCGATCGTGATCTGGAAGCCCGTGCGCCGGCCGATGCGGTCCGACACGGTGCCCCAGAACCACGCTCCCAGCAGCATCCCGAGGAACGTGGAGGAGACGACGAGGCCTGCCTCGGCGGTCGAGAGCCCGAACTCCTCCTTGAAGCCCGGCAGCGCGAAGGCGATCAGGAAGACTTCCGCCGCGTCCGCGGCCCACGTCACGCCGCAGACGGCGAGAAGCCGCTTCTGGAACCTGCCGAAGCCGATGCGATCGATCGCGTCGTCGATGGCGAGCCGACCTGCCGCGCTGGCCACCTCGTGCCCCCTTGTTCGTCACGAGTCCCGGTTGGCGCGGATACTCCCCTCGCGGGTCAGCATCAAAACGCCCGGCGTGCGCCTATTGGTCCATGCCGGTGGTGCTCTTGGCGAGCGAGCGCGGGTCGCGCGCCGTCCAGCGCCCGGCGTCGACCGTGGCGACGAACTCGGCGACGGCGCGGTTGAAGGCCTCGGGCTCCTCGAGGTTGCAGGTGTGCCCGGTGCGGGGCAGGACGACCAGCGCCGCGGTCGGGATCGTCCGCTTCATCATGAGGCCGGGCTCGAGGCAGCCCTCGTCCTCGTCGCCCACGACGAGCAGCACGGGCGTCCTCATCCGCGCGAGCTCGTCCGTGAGCCCGTAGAGCGACGGACGGCGGGCCTGCACGCCGAGCATCGTGCGCTCCGCGCCGGTGGCGTCGTGCCCGGCGAGCGCGCGGGCGAACTCCGCCCAGCCGCGCGGGTCCTTGTTCTGGAACTGCACGCGCGCCGGCCCGACGGCGTAGCGCTCGGCCACCGCGGCCGACCCCTCGTCGGCGAAGGCCTTCGCGATCACCGCCGACTCCGCGCGGAAGCCCTCCTCCCGCTCCGGCTGGGCGCCGTACCCGGTGCCCGCCACGACGAGCGAGCGCGCGCGCTCGGGGTGGCGGAGCCCGAGGTGCAGCGCGCAGAAGCCGCCCATGGAGAGCCCGACGACGTGCGGGGCCTCGACGTCCGCGGCGTCGAGGACCGCGACCGCGTCGGCCACCGCGCGCTCCTGCGAGTAGGCGTCGAGGTTCTCCGGCACGTCGGACGGCGGGTAGCCGCGCGCGGCGTAGGTGATGCACCGGTAGCGGCGGGAGAGCGCGCGCACCTGCGGCTCCCAGCTGCGGTGGTCGCCGGCGAACTCGTGGATGAAGAGCATCGGCGTCCCCTCGCCGGTCTCCTCGTAGTGCAGCCGGACGCCGTCGTTCGTGATGGCAACGCTCATGCGCGCGGATCCTGTCAGGCGAACGCGCGCAGCCCGGTGAGCGCGTGGCCGAGGATCAGCGTGTGGATCTCCGCGGTGCCCTCGTAGGTCAGGGGCGACTCGAGGTTGACCATGTGGCGCATCACCGGGTGGTCGAGCGTGATGCCGTCGCCACCGAGCAGCGCCCGCGCCGTCCGCGCCACGTCCAGCGCCGCGCGCGTGTTGTCGAGCTTGCCGATGCTGATGTGCTCCGGGCGCAGGCGGCCGGCGTCGTACATGCGCCCGAGGTGGAGCGCCAGCAGCGTGCCGCGGTTGACGGCGAGCATCATCTCGACGAGCTGCCGCTGGACGAGCTGGAAGCCGGCGACGGGCTTGCCGAACTGCTCGCGCGAGCGCGTGTGGTCCAGCGCGGCCTCGTACGCGGAGCGCGCCGCGCCCATGACGCCCCAGAGGATCCCGTAGCGCGCCGAGTTCAGGCAGGTGAACGGCCCGCGCAGGCCGCGCGCGTCGGGGAGCAGCGCGTCAGGGCCGACGCGACAGCCGTCGAGGACGATGTCGCACTGCACCGAAGCGCGCATGGAGAGCTTGCCCTCGATGTCGGTCGCGGCGAAGCCGCCGGTGTCCGTGGGCACGAGGAAGCCGCGCACGCCGGCGTCGGTGCCCGCCCAGACGACCGCGACGTCGGCGAGCGAGGCGAGCCCGATCCAGCGCTTGCGGCCCTCGAGCACCCAGTCCTCGCCGTCGCGCCGCGCGGTGGTCTGCATCGACGCGGGGTCGCTTCCGGCGCCGGGCTCCGTGAGCGCGAAGCAGCCGACGGCCTCGCCCGCGGCCATGGCCGGCAGCCACCGCTGCTTCTGCTCCTCCGAGCCCCAGGTGTGGATCGCGGTCATGGCGAGCGAGCCCTGCACGGAGGCAAAGGTCCGCAGGCCCGTGTCGCCCGCCTCGAGCTCGAGGCACGCCAGCCCGTACTCGACGGCGCTCGCGCCGGGGCAGCCGTAGCCCTCCAGGTGCATGCCCAGGACACCGAGCTCGCCGAGCTCGCGGGCGATCGCGCGCGGGAACTCGGCGCGCTCGAACAGGCCTGCGACGCGCGGCGCGAAGCGCTCGTCCACGTAGCGGCGCACGCGGTCGCGGACGGCGCGCTCGCCGTCGGAGAGCAGCGCGTCGAGCGCGAGCGCGTCGCGCGGGTCGAAGGTCGGCGAGCGCTCAGCCATGCGCTTCCTCCGGGTTCGTCGCGGGTGCCAGGGCGCGGATCATGATGGTCCCCAGCGCGGCGCCGGCGGCCGCGCGCGCGAGACCGGTCGGCGTTCGTTCCCTGACGACGCGCGGGACTTGTCCGCGGAGGCCGTGTTGCCGGGGGCATGAGGTCACACCTGCTCCCGACGCTCGCCCTCGCCGCCGCCGTCGCGGTGCCCGCGAGCGCGCACGCGCAGCCCCAGCAGAGCGGTCGCGCCAAGGCCCGCGTCTACGTGGCGGCGCTCAAGCCGGTGCGGGCGGACATCCGCGACTACAGC
>DATMVH010000553.1:0-10663 GCA_035563395.1 Solirubrobacteraceae bacterium | reverse complement strand
CCCCGTCGGCGGCGCCCGCGACGGCGGCGGCGATCGCCGCGGCGCCGGCCAGCACGACGAGCGACGCGATCATGGCTGGAACCGGTAGCCAACGCCCCACACCGTCTGGAGGAACCGCGGATGCTCCGGGTCGGGCTCGATCTTCGCCCGGAGCCTGCGGATGTGGACCGTGACCGTGCTCACGTCCGTGTAGAAGGTGAATCGCCAGACGCGGTCCATGAGCTCGTTGCGCGAGAAGACCTGCCCGGGGTGGCGGGCGAGGAAGTGGAGCAGGTCGAACTCGCGCTGGGTGAGGCGGACCTCCTCGCCGCCCACCTCGACGCGCCGCCCGGCCGGGTCGATCTCCAAGCCGGCGAAGCGCAGCGGCGGATCGGGCCCCGGCACGGGCCGCGTCCGGCGCAGGACCGCGTCGACGCGCGCGACGAGCTCGGCGGGCGAGAACGGCTTGACCATGTAGTCGTCCGCGCCGCCGCGCAGGCCGACGAGCCGGTCGTCCTCCTCCCCCTTGGCGGTGAGCACGATCACGGCGGCGTCCGGCTCGCCGCCCGCCCGCAGGCGGCGCAGCACCTCGAGGCCGTCGAGGCGCGGAAGCATGAGGTCGAGGACGATCAGGTCCGGCCGGCGCTCCGTCGCGAGCGACAGCGCCGCGGCCCCGTCACCGCACACGACGGGCTCGTAGCCGGCGCGCGCGAGGTACCGGGCGACGACTTCGGCGATCGTGGGCTCGTCGTCGACCACGAGGACCGTCCCGCGGCTGGGGCGCTCGGCCACGGTCCCGATCTTCGCATCCGCAGGGGGCATCCCGGCGCGCGCGGGCGGCCGGCCCGGGGCGTCCCGGGCCGGACGCCACCCGCGTGCCCTCAGCCGTTGCGGTAGAGGGCCACCGCGAACTGCCATGAGCCGCCCGGCACGGCCGAGCCGGCCGCGACGACGGAGCCGTCGCGCCGGAGGCCGATCGCCGCCGCGGCCTCGAACCCGCCCACGCCGGGGTTGAGGTTCGTCCGCACCTCGCCGCCGGTCCCGAACGAGGCGTCGCGGTCGCCGGCCGGCGTGTAGCGCAGCAGGGTGAACGTGTCGTCGTCGTCGGAGTTCGTCGTTCCGCCGCGGTCGAACGCCGTCAGCGTGATCTGGCCGGTGGGGCCGTGGACGGCGACGTCCGTGGCGCCGACGTCCCGCGCGGGCGTGCGCGGGCGATAGAACGTCCGTCCGTCGCGGCTGTAGTCCGGGTCGAAGGCCCCGTCCGTGCGCAGCCGGGCCGTGACGACGCCGGCATCGCCGCCGCTCCCGGGCTCGTTCACGCCCGCGAGGACGACGCGGCCGTCCGGCTGCAGCGCGACGGCGGTCGCGCGCTCGTCGCCGTCCGCCAGCGACAGGAGCCGGGCGCCGCTGCCGTTGAAGCCGCCGTCGAAGGACGCGTCGGCACCGCGCAGGGCGAGCACGAGGGTGTGCTCGTCCGCCGCCGGATCCGCTCCCGCGAAGGTCGCGCTGCCGGCGGCCACGATGCGGTCGCGCGCGGCGTCGTAGGCGACGTCCGCGATGCGGACCGCGTCGGCCCCGACACCTCTCCGCGCGACGCCGAGGACGCGCAGGCCGTCGCCCGAGAAGGCGGGGTCGAGCCGGCCGTCGGGCGTGTAGCGGGCGACGAAGCCGCGCTGCCGGCCGGCGATCGTCGCGTTGCCCACGGCGACGACGCGCCCGCCGCGCTCCGGCGCGAGGGCGACGAGCTCCGCGCTGGTGGCGCCCGGCACGCCGTGGGCGACGAAGCCCTCGCCGTTCCAGGCGCGGTCCAGGCCGCGCCCCTCGCGCGGCAGCGCGACGACGAGCGCCCGGCGCACGCCGTCGCGCGTGAGCGACCCGGCGACGAGCAGCCGGTCGTTCGCGATGGCGCCGTCGGCGCGATCGTCGTAGACGACGTCGCGGCCGGTGGTGGCCTGGCCGAGCTGGACGGCCACCGTGCCGCGGACGCCGAAGGTCGTGTCGAGCCCGCAGCAGTTGTAGTGCGCGACGGTGAGCGTCTCGGGCAGCGACGAGCCGAACGACGTACCGGCGACGTACGCGTCGCCGAACGGCCCGACGGCGACCGCCTCGCCGTTGTCCACGACCTGGCCGCCGGCGATCACGTCGGTCGTGACGAAGCCCCGACCCGAGCCGAAGCTCGTGTCGAGGTCGCCGGGAGCCGCCTGGGCCGCAGCCGGGACGGCGGCGACGGCCGCGACGACGCCCGCGGCGGCCAGCGCGCGGCGCGCGCGGATGGGGATGCGCATGAGTCCTCCTTGATGGGGTGGGATCGCCGCCGGCTCCGTCGGCCGGCGCGCACTTCCCAGGACCGCACGGCCGTCCGCCGCCTTCCCCGCATCGCCTTACGAGTTCGTGAACGACGCGGAGGTGTGACGAGCTCCTTACGCCTCCGGTGACGGCGAAATGCGCGCGGTCCGCCGCGGGTCACGTGGCCAGCGCACATCCACGACCCAGGAGGAACCATGCGCACCCTCGCCCTCGCCCTCGCCACGATCGCCGTCGGCGCCGGAGTCGCTGCCGCCCCGGCCTCGGCGCAGACGCCCCCCGACCCCCCGCCCGTGGTCACGCTCGATCCGTCGCAGCTGATCCGCGACAGGGTCGGCCACCTGCTCCTCAAGCCCGACCTGACCATCGCCGGGCTGGACCTCGACCGCAGCCGCGGCAAGCTCACCGTGTCCGTGCAGAACCTCGGGCTCGCCGCGGCCCCGGCCTCCGTCACGCGCGTCAAGGTCTCGCTGCGCAACCCGATCACGTACATGGCCCGGACGGTCCGGATCGTCGACGTCCCGACCCGTCCGCTCGCGTTCCGCCAGATCCGCGAGCTCGTGGTCGACCTCGACGGGCACCCGGGCGCCGACTACCCGGTGTCCCCGTTCCTCGAGATGACCGTCATCGCGGATGCGACGGGCGCGGTCGCGGAGAGCGACGAGGGCAACAACGCCGCGGGGATCCTGGGCCGCCGCCTCTGATCGCCGGGCGTGCCGGCGCCGGGCCTCCGGCGCCGGCCGCGTCCGCGCAGGCTTGACCGCGACGGCCGGAGCCTGTTGGGTCGGGCGGTACCCCACACCCGGGAGGAACCGTGGCGACACCGACAGCGGCGCAGGACCACGTGCGGCGGAGGCTCGCGTGACCCTCGACGTCCGGCGTCGCACCACGTGGCGCAACCACACGGGGAACCAGTCCTGCCAGCCGCTCGGCGTCGGCTCGCCGGCGTCGCTCGACGACATCCTCGAGGTGGTCGCGACGGCGCGGCGCGAGCACGTCACCGTGCGCGCCGTCGGGTCCGGGCACTCCTGGTCGGACGTCGCGCTCACCGGCGGGTTCCTGCTGCGGCCGGACCGGCTCGCGGGGCCGCTCCCGCTCGATCCCGCCGGGCTGCGCCACCCGCGGCCGGAACGGCTCCGGCGCTTCCAGGGCGGCACGCGGATCCGCGAGCTCAACGAGCACCTGTGGGCGGACGGGCTCGCGCTGCCGAACATGGGCGGCTACGACGGCCAGACGATCGCCGGGGTGGTGTCGACCTCGACGCACGGCTCGGGGCTGCGGTTCGGGCCGCTGTGCGACCTGGTGCGCTCGCTCGACCTCGTGACGGGCACCGGCCGCCGCGTGCGCCTCGAGCCCCGCGACGGCCCGACGGCGCCCACGCCCGGCGGACGGACGAGCGACGGGTGGGAGCTCGTGCACGACGACGACCTCTTCGCCGCCGCGCTCGTGGGCATGGGCTGCATGGGCGTGGCGTACGCGGTCACGCTCGAGGTGCGCGATCGGTTCGCGCTGACCGAGAGCCGGACCCTCACGACGTGGGAGGAGGTCCGCGGCGACCTGCTGGACGGCGCCCCGGCGCTGCGCGACCGCGACCACTGGGAGCTGCTGCTCTCGCCGTACGCGCCCGACGGCGTGCACCGGTGCGTGGTGACGTCGCGCGTGCCGGCCGAGCCGGGCTACGAGCCCGAGGGCGCGGATCGCCGGCGGCCGTGGGTCACCGAGCTGCTCGCGCAGCTCCCGATCACCCACGGCGTGATGGACCTCGTGCTCGACTTCGATCCGGACGGCACGCCGGAGGCGATGGACCAGGCGCTCGAGGGCATCGCCGACCGCGAGTACACCGACCGCTCGTACCGCGTGTTCAACATCGGCGCCGCCAACCTCATGCCGGCGTACTCCTCCGAGATCGGCATCGCGCTCGAGGGCGACCTCCCCGTCCGCGCGGTGGAGCGCGTCTTCGAGGTCGCCGAGCGGTACGCGCGGGTGGGCGACATCTACGCCACCGCGCCGTTCTCGCTGCGCTTCGTCAAGGCGTCGCCCGCGCTGCTGTCGATGATGCACGGGCGCGACACGATGATGATCGAGCTGATCATGCAGACGGACACGGAAGGCGGCTTCGAGCTGCTCGCCGCCTACGAGCGCGCGCTCCACGAGCTCGGCGGCCGGCCGCACTGGGGGCAGGTGAACGACCTGACGGAGCGCGCGCTGGGCGAGCTCTACCCCGCGCTCCCGACCTGGCGCGCCGCGCGGCGCGAGCTCGATCCCGACGGCGTCTTCGACGCGCCGTTCACGACGCGCACGGGGCTCTCCTGAGCCGTCTGGTCGCGCCCATCCCCGAGGAGGAGCTCGACGACCCGACCGTCGGGACGCTCGTCCGGCTGATCGTCAACACGGTTCTGCGGCTGTTCCGCGACCGCGTCGGGATCCTCCTCGCGAGCGCGTTCTTCCTGCTCATGGTGTGGGGCCAGCACGGCGGCCTGGAGCTGCTCGACGCCGTGTGGCCCGGCTGGCACGGGCCGGGCTCCGATCCCGCGTCGCGGGCGTCGATCGTCCCGGGCGTCCCCTGGGACCAGGAATGGCTGAGCTTCGCCGCGGGCGTCGTCCTGCTCGTCGGGATCCCGGCGATCCTCATCCGCTTCGTCTTCCACGAGTCGCTCCGGGACTACGGGCTGTGCCTGCCGCCGCCCGACCGCCGCCGGTTGACGCTGCTCGCCACCGTCCTGCTGCTCGCGGTCTCCGTCCTCCCGTTCTACGTGGCGTCGGAGAACGACGCGATGCGCGCGACCTATCCGCTCTACCGCGGCGAGTTCGACGGCGACCTCGACTTCTTCGTCTACGAGCTCGGCTACCTCGCGTTCTTCGTCGCGATCGAGTTCGTCTTCCGCGGCTACCTCCTGTTCGGGCTCTTCCGCCTGCGCGACCGCGACGCGCCGCCGGGTGTGAGCGGGGAGCCGGGACCGCTCGTCTTCGGCTACTACGCGATCCTCGTCTCGATGCTGTCGTACACGGCCTGGCACCTCGGCAAGCCGCTGCTCGAGCTGTGGGGCACGCTCGTGTGGGGACTCCTCGCGGGAACCGTGGCGCTCGCCACCAGGACGATCCTGCCGATCATCGCCGTGCACTGGCTGCTCAACGTGTTCCTCGACTACCTCCTCTACGCCGGCGCCTGAGCGCGCGCCGGTGGCGGCGTTACGCTGCGCCGCGTGCCGCTCGAGGACGTCAGCGTCGCGCCGCTCGCTCCGGAGCGCTTCGCCGCCGTCCTCACCGCCGAGGGCCTCGCCCGCTTCGAGCGCACGGTCCGCCGCGGCGGCGAGCTGCTCGCGGGCCGCACGTTCTGGAACGCGAACTCGACGGCGCGCGGCGGCGGCGTGGCCGAGATGCTGCGGTCGCTCATCGGCTACGTGCAGGGCGCCGGCCTCGACGCCCGCTGGGTGGTCGTCGAGGGCGACCCGGCGTTCTTCACGGTGACGAAGCGGCTGCACAACCGGCTGCACGGCCACCCGGGCGACGGCGGGCCGCTCGGCGCGGAGGAGCGGGCGGTCTACGAGCGCCGCTGCGCGGCCAACGCGGAACTGCTCGCCGAGCGCGTGAGCGCGCGCGACGTGGTCCTCCTCCACGATCCCCAGACGGCCGGGATGGTCCCGCGCCTGTGCGCCACCGGCGCGCGCGTGATCTGGCGCGGGCACATCGGCCTCGACCTGCCGAACGACCTCGCGCGCGAGGCGTGGAGCTTCCTCACGCCGTACGTCGAGCCCGCGGCCGCCTACGTGTTCTCGCGCGCCGCCTACCGCTGGGAAGGGCTGGACGAGTCGCGCGTGACCGTCATCCCGCCCTCGATCGACGCCTTCGCGCCCAAGAACCAGGGGATGGCGTTCACGGGCGTCACCGCCGTCCTGCGCGCGGCGGGGCTGGCCGCGGACCACCGGGGGCGCCCGCGCGCGGTGTTCACGCGGCTCGACGGCAGCACCGCGCCGGTGCGCCGGCAGGCGCGGATGATCGAGGACGAGCCGCTCCGGCTCGACACGCCGCTCGTCACGCAGGTCTCGCGCTGGGACCGGCTGAAGGACCCGCGCGGGGTCGTCCGCGGGTTCCTCGAGCACGTCGACGACGCGGACGACCCGCACCTCGTGCTCGCGGGCCCCGACGTGCGCGCCGTCGCCGACGACCCCGAAGGAGCGGCCGTGCTCGCCGAGGTCGAGGAGGCGTGGCACGCGCTCCCCGCCGCGGTGCGGCGGCGCGTCCATCTCGCGCTGCTGCCGCTGGACGACCCGGACGAGAACGCGATCGTGGTCAACGCGCTGCAGCGCCGCTCCGACGTCGTCGTGCAGAAGAGCCTTGCCGAGGGCTTCGGGCTCACCGTCGCCGAGGCGATGTGGAAGGCGCGGCCCGTCGTCGCGTCCCGCGTCGGCGGCATCCAGGACCAGATCGCGGACGGCGACACCGGCATCCTCGTCGACCCGCTCGACCTGCGCGCGTTCGGGGCGGCGGTCGGCGCGCTGCTCGGCGACCCGCTCGCCGCGGAGCGGATGGGCGAGGCGGCGCAGGCCCGCGTGCGCGACCGGTTCCTCGGCCCGCGCCACCTCGGCGAGTACGTCGACCTGCTGGAGCGGGTCCTCTCCTAGCCGTCGAAGTACATCGGGAACTCGTACGGGTGCGGCCGGATCTTCACCCGGTCGGACTGCTCGCGGCGGAACTCGATGTAGGTGGTGATGAGGTCGTCGGTGAACACGCCGCCGCTCGTGAGGAACTCGTGGTCGGCCTCGAGGGCGTCGAGCGCCGCGTCGAGCGACGTCGGCACGGTCGGGATCCCCGCGAGCTGCTCCGGCGGGAGCTCGTAGAGGTTGCGATCGATCGGCTCGCCCGGGTCCAGCTCCCGCGCGATGCCGTCGAGCCCCGCCATGAGCATCGCCGGGAAGGCGAGGTAGGGGTTCGCCAGCGGGTCCGGCGGGCGGAACTCGATCCGCTTGGCCTTCGGCGCGGCGGAGTACATCGGGATGCGCACGGCGGCCGACCGGTTTCGCTGCGAGTGCTTGAGCAGCACCGGCGCCTCGTAGCCGGGGACCAGCCGGCGGTAGGAGTTGGTCGACGGCGCGCAGAAGGCGAGCAGCGCCGGCGCGTGCGCCAGCAGGCCGGCCGCGTAGTGGAGCGCGAGCGGCGATAGCAGCCCGTAGCCGTCCGCGTCGTGCATCAGCGTCTCGCCGCCCTTCCACAGCGACTGGTGCACGTGCATGCCGGAGCCGTTCTCCTCGAAGATCGGCTTGGGCAGGAACGTGGCGGCCTTGCCCGCGTGCTTGGCCGTGTTCTTGACGACGTACTTGTGCAACTGGAGCGCGTCGGCCATCTCCAGCAGCGGGAGGAAGCGCAGGTCGATCTCGCCCTGCCCGGGGCCGCCGACCTCGTGGTGGTGGCTCTCCGTGCGGATCCCGAGCGCCTCGAGGACGATCACCATCGTCGCCCGCAGGTCGCTCAGGGTGTCGTTCGGCGGCGCGGGGAAGTAGCCCTCCTGCGAGCGGTTCGTGTAGCCGAGCGCCGCGAGCCCCTCGCCGCGCCGCTGGAAGCCCTGCCCCGAGGTCCAGTGGCCCTCCTCGGAGTCGACCTCGTAGAACGCCGTGTTCGCCTGCTGGTCGAAGGCGACGTGGTCGAAGACGTAGAACTCGGCCTCCGGGCCGAAATACGCGACGTCGGCGATCCCGCTCGCGCGCAGGTGCCGCTCCGCCTTCATCGCCACGTACCGCGGGTCGCGCGTGTAGGGCTCGCGCGTGATCGGGTCGAGCACCGTGCAGACGACCGACAGCGTCGGCGCCTCGTAGAACGGGTCGAGGACCGCCGTGGAGGGGTCGGGCAGCAGCAGCATGTCCGACTCGTAGATCTCCTGGAAGCCGCGGATCGACGAGCCGTCGAAGCCGATCCCGTCCTCGAACGCCTCCTCGTCGAGCGTCTTCAGCGACATGCCCATGTGCTGCCACGTCCCGGGCAGGTCGGTGAACTTCAGGTCCACCATGGTGACCCCGTGGCGCTCCGCCAGGTCGAAGACGTCGCCGGGGGCCACGGCGCCGTCGCTCACGAGCGCGCGGACGCCGAGCGGTTCGCCGGCGTTCCCGCTCACGACATCGGCAAGCGTCATCCCGTCCTCCTCTCCAGTCGCGTGCCGGTCGCATTCTCCCGCCTTCCCGGGCGCGGCGGGGTCGGCCCGGTGTCCAGAGATCGCCGACCGCCGCTGTCCGCCGCGGTGGCCGCCGCGCGCGGCCGCTGCGGCCCTACGCCTCGGGCTCCACGGAACGCGTCGGGCCCGGCGCGCCGCCGGCGTGGCGATCATCGTCGGGTACCTGGCGCTCGCGCTCGCGCTCGAACGCCTCACGGATCTCGCGGCGCAGCCGCTCGCCCGGGACGTTTCTCTCCGCCGCGTCGCGCTGGCGCCGAACCGATCGCTCGGCCTCGACCCGCTCGCGGAACTCGTCATGTTCCATGCTGGCTCCCTTCGTTGGCATGACGGAAGCCACATGCCGCAATCGCACCGGCGTCAGGAGGATTCCTTCGGTCAATGCTAGTCCCCGTCGTCCGGGCGACCGCGGACGCTCACCGGACAGCCCGGCGCGGTGATCGCGCGCCGCACACAGCACCGGCCCCACGGTCGGACCCGTCGCCTCGAGGGTGCGTTACCTCGGCGCGGGCTTCGCGCGTCGGCGTAGTGCCGCTCTCGGGCCGGGATGGCCGGCCGCGGGGCCAGTTGCCGAGCCACCCTACTCCTCCGGCGCGGACCGCGCAGCCACGCCGGGACGCATCCCGGCGGCCCCGGTCGCTAGACTCTCCTGATCGTGCCGGGCGCTTGCCCGGCGAAGCGTGCCCGCGTTCTCGTAGTTGTTGCTCCAGCACCTCCCGCGTAGCGCCCGCACAATCCTCCCGGGAGGGAACAGATGGCAACTGGAACCGTGAAGTGGTTCAGCGACGAGAAGGGCTACGGGTTCATCACGCCCGACGATCGGGGCAAGGACCTCTTCGTGCACCACAGCGGCATCGCCGGCGACGGCTTCAAGTCGCTCGCCGAGGGTGCCAAGGTCAGCTACGACGCCGAGAGCGGGCCCAAGGGTCCGAACGCGGCGAACGTCACGTCGCTCTAGGCGCTTCTCGCGGTGATCGCGGCCCGTCGGCGGGCCGCGAAGATGGGCGGCGAAGCGAGGTGTCGCACGGCATCGTTGCGCACGGCCTCGTCTCGGCGGGCGCGCGCGAAACTCCGAACGAGGACGAACACGCATGGCGTCGAAGCCGAAGAACAAGACGACGATGGCGAAGCTCAACCGCGAGAACGCGGTCCGCGAGCGGCGGCGACGCAAGCAGGCGAGGCGGGACGAGCGCAAGCAGGCGTCGTCGGTGCCGCAGCCGCCCGCGGCGAGCGACACGCCAGGGCCCGCCGACGAGTAAGCACTAGCGGACGGCCGGGCCCGGCTCCGCGGCGGAGCCCTGCCCGCCACCTGATCCGCCGAGGAGGCGGCTCCTCAGGTGGCGGAGCCGGCGCTCGTAGTGTGCGAGCGGCTGCGCGTGCACGCCGAACCGGTAGACGGCGAGCTCCTTCGGCGCGGCGATCTCGTTGTAGGCGGCGTACACGGTGGACGGCGGGGTCACCTCGTCCATCAGGCCCACGCTGACGAGGCAGTCGGCGGTGATGCGGCGGGCGAGCAGCGCGCAGTCGACGTAGCGCAGGGTCTCGAGCGCGGCGGGAACCAGGTCGTCGTGCTGGGCGAGGAAGTCGGCGATCTCCTTGTAGGGGTCCTCGGCGCAGATCGTGATGCCGCGCCGGATGTCGCACAGGAACGGCACGTCGGCGTGGCACACCTTGACGAGGCCGGGCACGAGCGCCGCGGCGGCGAGCGCGAGGCCGCCGCCCTGGCTCGTGCCCCCGACGGCGATCCGCTCGCGGTCGACGCCGTCGAGCTCCGCCGCCACCTCGACCGCGCGCACCGCGTCGGCGATGAGGCGCGTGAAGTAGTAGGTCTCCGGCCGGGCGATGCCGCGCGTCATGACGCCGGGATGCTCGGGGCCGTCGTCGTCGCGGCCGGGGTCGCCGGTGGCGCCGACCGTCCAGTTGCCGCCCTGCCCGCGGGTGTCCATCACGAACGCCCCGAGGCCGACCGCCGGCAGCCACAGGTGCTCGACGGGAACGCCGCGCCCGCCGCCGTAGCCGATGAAGACGACCACCGTCGGCACGGGCGCCGCCGCGGCGCCCGGCGGGCGGAGGTGCCAGGCCCGGATGCGGTCGCCGCGCGCGCCGGAGAAGGCGACGTCGAAGACCTCGACGGGCCCGTAGACGTCGCCCCCGTACGGCGTGACCGACGGGGGCGCCGCCGCGGAGCGCGCCTCGGCGAGGCGCTCGCCCCACCAGCGG
>DATMVH010000552.1:0-3644 GCA_035563395.1 Solirubrobacteraceae bacterium | reverse complement strand
CGCCGCCGCCAGCCGAGCAGCGCGCGAGCGCAGCGCCTCCGGCTGCGCCGTCAGCATGGCCAGCACCGGCAGGGCGCGCACGGCGTGCTCCGGATCGCGGTAGAGCGCCAGCGTGGCCTCGAGCGCCGCGAGGGAGAGCTTGTCGATCCGCACGGCCCGCGCCAGCGGGTGGCGCCGGCACGCCGCGATCGCCTCCCGCGTGCCGACGAGCACGCCGGCCTGCGGGCCGCCGAGCAGCTTGTCCCCCGAGAACGCCACCACCGCCGCCCCCGCCCGGACCGACCGGCGGACGGGCGGCTCGCCGGCCAGCACGTCGAGGTCCGGCAGCAGGACGCCCGAGCCGACGTCGTCGATCACCGGCACGCCCAGCGCGCACAGCGGCTCGACGGCGACCTCCTCGACGAACCCGACGGTGCGGAAGTTCGACGGGTGCGCGCGGAGGATGGCGCCGGTGGCCTCGCCGAGCGCCGCCCGGTAGTCGGCGAGCCGCGTGCGGTTCGTCGTCCCGACCTCGACGAGCCGCGCGCCCGCCTGCGCGATCACCTCCGGCATCCGGAAGCCGCCGCCGATCTCGATCAGCTGGCCGCGCGAGACGACGACCTCCCGCTCCGGGCCGGCCAGCGCGGAGACCGCGAGCAGGACCGCGGCCGCGCAGTTGTTGACCACGGCCGCGGCCTCCGCGCCGGTCAGCTCGCGCAGGAGCCCCTCCACGTGGTCGTGCCGCGACGCGCGCTCCCCCGAGGACAGGTCCAGCTCGAGGTCGGAGTAGCCCGCGGCGGCCGCGGCGACGGCCTCGCGGGCGGCCGCCGCCAGCGGCGCGCGCCCGAGGTTCGTGTGGACGATCACGCCCGTCGCGTTGAGCACGCGGCGCAGCGACGGGCGGAGGCGTGCGCGGGCGGCCGCCACGAGGTCCACGTCGTCGTCGGCGCCCGCCAGCAAGGCCGCCCGTCGGTCCGCCAGCTCCGCCCGCGCGACGGCGGTCGCCAGCCGGTCGACGGAAGGAAGCTCGCGCAAGCGATCGTGCACCGCGAACCCACCCTACTCGGCGGACGTCGAAACGATGACGCGTGACGTTCGTGCCGTCGGCAACGGGGCATAGCTTCCCGCGCCATGGCCGATCTCGGGACGCTCGCCGCCGCCGCCCAGGAGGTCGCCGGGTCGCTCGGGCGCCACCCGGCGCCGGACGCCCTCGAGGCGCGGCGCATGCAGGCGCTCTCGCTCGCGGTCCACATCCCGATCGTCTGCTTCGGGATCGCCTTCCCGGCGATGTTCCTCTTCGTCCACGGCCTCTACCTCCGCACGGGCGACCCCGCCTACAAGGCGCTGGCCAAGCGGTGGTCGAAGGTGGCGCTGACCATCTTCGCCGTCGGCGTGGTCACCGGCACCATCCTCTCGTTCGAGTTCGGCCTGCTCTGGCCCGACTTCATGGCCACCTTCGGCGAGGTGTTCGGGCTCGCCTTCGGCCTCGAGGGCGTGTCCTTCTTCGTCGAGGCCATCTTCATCGCCATCTACGTCTACGGCTGGGACCGCCTGTCGCCGCGCGCGCACTTCCTGACCGGCATCCCGATCGTGATCTCCGGCTTCGCCGGGTCCTTCAACGTCATCGCCGTCAACGGGTGGATGAACAACCCGGAGGGCTTTACCGTCGCCGACGGCCGCGTGACGGACCCGGAGCCGTGGACCGCGCTGTTCAACGAGAACCTCGCGCACGAACTCGTCCACATGTACATCGCCGGCTACATAGTCGCGGGCTTCATCGTCGCCGGGGTCTACGCGTCGGCGTGGCTGAAGGGACGGCGCGACCGCTACCACCGCACCGGCCTCGTCGTCGCGCTGTCCTTCGCCGCGCTCGCGGCGCCCGTCCAGATCATCGTCGGGGACTGGGCCGGCGCGCGGGTGGCCGAGACCCAGCCCGTCAAGCTCGCGGCGATGGAGGGCCTCGGCGAGACGACGGAGGGCGCCCCGTTCACCTTCGGCGGCTTCTACGACACCGAGGACAACGAGGTGAAGTACGGCCTCGAGGTGCCGTACATGCTCTCCCTGCTCGCGTACCACGATCCCAACGCCACCGTCCAGGGCCTCACGAGCGTCCCGCCGCGCGACCGCCCGCCGGTCAACTGGGTGCGCTTCGCGTTCCAGACGATGGTCGGCATCGGGACGCTGCTGGCGCTGATCGGGGTCGTGTTCGCCCTCACGTGGTGGCGCAAGCGCCGGCTGCCGCGCTCCCGGCTGTTCTACTACGCGGTGATGGCCGCCGGGCCGCTGTCGCTCGTCGCGCTGATCTGCGGCTGGATCACGACGGAGGTCGGCCGGCAGCCGTGGATCGTCTACGAGACGATGCGGGTGTCGGACGCCGTGACGGCGTCTGACAGCCTCGAAGTCGGCTTCGCCGTGCTCGTGGCCGTCTATCTGTTCATCGGCGGCGCGCTGTTCTGGCTGATCCGGCGGCTCACCGCGCGCCCGCCGGAGACCGAGGTCGGGGCGCCGGTCCGCCACTGATGCTGGCCGAGATCTGCCTGGGGTTCGTCGTGCTCGGCCTCACCGCCTACGCGGTGCTCGGCGGCGCGGACTTCGGCGCCGGCTTCTGGGACCTCACGGCGGGCGGGGACCGCCGCGGCGGGCGCGTGCGCGGCATGGTGCAGCGCTCCATGAGCCCGGTGTGGGAGGCCAACCACGTGTGGCTCATTTTCGTCCTGGTGATCGTGTGGACGGCGTTCCCCGTCGCCTTCGGCTCGATGTTCTCGACGCTCGTGATCCCGCTGTTCCTGGCGGCGATCGGGATCATCTTCCGCGGCGCCGCGTTCGCGCTGCGCGGGCAGGCGGCCACGATCCGCGAGGCGCGGTTCCTCGGCGCCGTGTTCGCCCTCTCCTCCGTGCTCGTGCCCTTCTTCCTCGGCGCGGCGCTCGGCGGCGTCGCGTCGGGCCGGGTCCCGGTCGGCAACATGGCGGGCGACACGGTCACCTCGTGGTGGAACCCCACGAGCGTGACCGTCGGCGTGCTCGCTGTGATCACGGGCGCCTACATCGCGGCGGTCTACCTGGCGGGAGACGCCAAGCGCGCCGGGCTGCCCGACCTCGTGGAGGCGTTCCGCACCCGCGCGCTGGGCGCCGGCGTGGTCGCCGGCGCGGCGGCGATCGGCGCGCTGGTCGTCCTGCGGTCCGACGCGCGGCCGCTGTTCGACGGGCTGACCTCGGGCGACGGGCTCGTCGCCGTCATCGTCTCGGCGGCCGCCGGCGTGGCCACGCTCGCGCTCGTGCTGACGCGCCGCTTCGGGCCGGCGCGGCTCACCGCGGCGCTCGCCGTGACGGCGATCGTCGTGGGCTGGGCGCTCGCCCAGGACCCGTACGTGCTGCCCGACGAGCTCACGCTCGAGCAGGCCGCGGCGAGCGACGCGACGCTGCTCGCCCTGGTCGTCAGCGTCGGGATCGGGTTCCTCATCCTCGTGCCGTCGCTCTGGTACCTCTACCGCCTGGTCCTGCAGGGCCGCCTCGACCAGGACTACGAGCCGCTCGACCAGCGCTTCCGGCCCCAGACGGCGAGCGACCGGCCGCGGGGCCGGACGTGAGGCGGCTGCTGGAGCTCCTCGCCGGGCTGGTCCTCAAGCGCGTGATCGGCACCCGCGAGCAGCCCGTGCCCGCGGCCG
>DATMVH010000551.1:0-2635 GCA_035563395.1 Solirubrobacteraceae bacterium | reverse complement strand
GAGCGCCGCGGCGGCGTCGACGAGCTCGTCGCCGAAGCGGCCGGCCCGCAGGCCGTCCTGCACCGCCGGGTCCCAGCCGCCGTCGGCGAGCCGGGCGAGCGCCCGGCCCTCCTCGGCCCGCACGTCGTCGGGCAGCTTGCGCATCGCGCCGTCCGCGGACGGCGCCATCCTCTTCGGCTCCAGCACGATCGGCCGCGACCGCAGCAGCAGCGTGGCGGCCTGGACCAGCGCCGGGTCGAGCCGCCCGTCGTAGCGGGAGCCGGCGCATACGGCGCAGCGGCCGCAGTCGGCCGGGTCCGGGTCGTCGAGCTCCTCCTGCAGCGCGCGCATGAGGCAGCGGCCGTCGGCGCCGAACGCCGCCATCGCGACCTGCTCGCGGCGCCGCAGCGCCGTGACCGCGGCGTAGCGCTCGCCGTCGTAGCGCCACTCCTCGCCCGCGCGGATCGTCCACCGGCTCCCCGCCCGCTCGACCGCGCCCTCCACGTCGAGCACCTTCAGCAGCGCCTCGATCCGCGCCCGGCCGAGGTTGACGTGGGCCATCACCTCTTGCACGCTCGCCCCGCCCGCCCCGGCGTCGCCGAGGCGCTCGAGCACGCGCTCCACCACGTCGCGGCGCGGGAACGCCTGCTCGATGAAGAAATCCTGGATCCGCCGGTCCTCGGCCCCGCGCAGGAGCACGACCTCGGCGCGGTCGACCGCCCGGCCGGCACGGCCGACTTGCTGGTAGTAGGCGACCACGGAGCCGGGCGCCTGGTAGTGCACGACGAACCCGAGGTCGGGCTTGTCGTAGCCCATCCCCAGCGCGCTCGTCGCCACGACCGCCTTGACCTCGTTGCGCAGCAGGCGGTCCTCGACCGCGATCCGGCGCTCCGTGTCGACCTCGCCGCTGTAGGCCTCCGCGCCGATCCCCTGCTCGCGCAGCCACTCCGCGACGAGCTCGCTGTCGCGCTTGGTGAGCGTGTAGACGATGCCCGAGCCCGGCAGCCGCGGCAGCCACGTCGCGAGCCACGCGAGCCGATCCGCGCGCCCGGGAAGCTCGACCACCTCGAAGCGGAGGCTGTTCCGCCCGAGCGGGCCGCGATAGGTGCGCACCGCCTCGCCGCCGCCGAGCTCGCGCTCGACGTCGGCGACGACCCGTGCGTTCGCCGTCGCCGTCGTGCCGAGGACCGCGACGCCGGCGGGCAGCCGCCCGAGCAGGTCCGCGATCCGCCGGTAGTCCGGCCGGAAGTCGTGCCCCCAGTCGCTGATGCAGTGCGCCTCGTCGACCACCACGAGCCCCACGCGCTCGGCGAAGAGCGGCAGCATCTCGGCGCGGAAGCTCGGGTTGTTCAGCCGCTCGGGACTGATCAGCAGGAGATCGACGGCGTCGACCGCCAGCAGCTCGCGGATCGTCTCCCACTCGTCGCGGTTCGTCGAGTTGACGGTGTGCGCGCGGATGCGCAGCGCGGCCGCGGCGGCGATCTGGTTGCGCATGAGCGCGAGCAGCGGCGAGACGATCAGCGCCGGCCCCGCGCCGCGCTCGCGCAGCAGCGCGGTGGCGAGGAAGTACACCGCCGACTTGCCCCAGCCGGTCCGCTGGACGCAGAGGACGCGCGCGCGGTCGTCCACCAGGTCGCGGATCGCCTCGCGCTGGTGCTCGCGGAACTCGGCCGCCGGCCCGGCGAGCCGGCGCAGGAGCTCCAGCGGCCGCTCGTCGGCCGGCGCGGCACGGGTGTCGGGTGCAGACGGCATCGGACACCGACCATAGGACGAGGCCCCGACGTCCTCGCCCCCGAGCGCGCTCAGAAGGTGGCGAGCGCCTCCTCGATGTCGGCTCGTGCCTGCCTCATCGCCTCCTCGGCGGACGTCTGCCCCGCCAGCACGCGGTTGACGTTCTCGTAGAACGCCGTCTCGAGCTGCGCCGCGATGAAGCGGTCCCTGATCGACTCCACGTGCGGCGTGAGGTCGTAGAGCCAGCCCTGCGAGGCGAACTCGGCGGTCCGGGTCACGTCGGAGCGGAAGACGTCGCAGTCGGCGGCCTTGGCCTCCTGGCGCTGGACGGTCCGGTTGCGCTGCTCGTCCGCCGACGCGGGGAACTCGACGATCCTGACGGACAGGCCCTGCGCCGCGTACTTCTCGTCGAGGCGCCGCGACCACTCCCTGGTCTCGCCCGTCGTGTCCTTGCCCGTGCAATACGTGACGGTGCCCGTCGCGTCCTTCATCGGTTCACGTCGATGACCTTGGCGTTCCGGATGCCGCCGGTCCCGCCGCCGTCCCCGCCCCCGCCCTGGTCGTCGAAGCCGCAGCCCGGCGCGGCGAGCACGCCGGCCGCCACGGTCGCGGCCACGCGGGTCCATCGCTTCATCGTGGCCTCCAGTCTCGGACGCCTGAAGCCCTGCCCGCCGGGGCCGCGCCGTACCGCGGCGCGGGATGCGAGACTCGCGGGGAAGCCGCATGCCTCCCGGACGCGACCCACCCGACGGCCGGCGGTCCGCCGAGGACCGCGTCGTCGAGCTCGCCGGGACGAGCCTCGCGCCCGAGGACGTGGTTGCCGTCGCCCGCGGCGGCGCCTCCGCGGTGCTGGGCGACGCGGCGCGCGAGGCGATGGAGCGGAGCGCGCGCGTGGTCGCGCGGCACGCAGTCTCGGGGGAGCCGG
>DATMVH010000550.1:0-4496 GCA_035563395.1 Solirubrobacteraceae bacterium | reverse complement strand
CCGTGACGCTGGACAGGTACGGCAAGCTGTTCCCGGGCGCCACCGCGGCGCTGAGCGGACTCTTGGACGGATACCTCGAGCGCGAACTCGCGTAGTGCGTACCGGGCGTGTACTAGTACGACGCGTTCCCTGCGCCTCTCCACGACGCGTCATGACGACCGGCGCCGCTGCGCCGAGGCGCCGCTGCGCCGCGCCAACGCTTCATGTCCCAACGTAACCGCCGGTGCAGTGAGCGATCACTTGAGACAAGTAGCGAGCGCGGTAAGGGCTTTCAAGACCGGCGCATTCGACCGCTCTGCCACCCCTCCGAGACGGGGTGAGCGTAGCGGTGGGTCGGCCGGGCACCGCTCGGCGCCTTCGCGCGCACCCCGGTGAACATGAGCAGCGCGGCGACTCCGAGGCAGGAGCTCCAGATCGGACTCCATGACCTCGCCCATCCCGCCGGGTGACGTGACGCGCCGCGCGCGCGTCTTGGCGTGCCTCGACGCGGAACGCGTCTTCACCGATCCGGCCCGCGATACGAGCCGTGCCAGCTCGACGGATCGGAGGGCCAGTCGGCCTGCACGGCTTCCAGTGCAGTTGCTGCCCCACGAAGAGCAGTGCGAGCCAGAGCGGCAGCACCGGGACGAAGCGGCCGAGCGCGACGCGGACGCGCCGGGCCGTCACCGCCACGACCGGGATCACCACGCCGAGGCCGACCCAGACGGCCTTGAAGACCTGCTGGTTCGCGTCTGTCGTGGGCGTCGCCCCCATGCCGTGCAGGTTCATCTCCGCCTGCGCGTTGACTCGCCGGATCGCGTCGGGCGTCTCGACGCCGAGCAGGCGCTGGCGCCAGCCGATCTCCTCGCCGAGCGCCACGAAGAGGAAGAGCCCGAACGCGAGATACGACAGCCGCTTGAGCAGCGCGGGCCGCGACGGGGACCGCAGGCGGCCGGCGCGCCTGAACGCCGCGAAGGAGACGACTGCGCCGACGGCCGGCGCGCTCGCCCCGCACGACTCCACGATGCCGTCCTCCCGCGTGGACGCGTCGACGAAGCGGGCATCGAGACGAGGCGGGAGCACGCTCGCGGTGATCACCAGGGCGAGCGACAGCGGCGCGACGATCGGCGTGAGACGGGTAAGCGAACCATGGAGCACGGCCATCCGGGCCGGGCATGAGCCGGGACGGATGCTCACGCCGAGCGGCCGAAATGTGGTGCAGCTCGAACTCAGTGTCCCGGTGTGAGGTCGGATACTCGACCGTAGGATGAGACCGTGAGCGAGCCCCGCCGCCTGCGCGTGCTGATCGCCGACGAGCGCGACCGCTTCATCGAGCCGATCGCCGAGAAGGTCGAGGCGATGGGGCACGAGTGCCTCGCCCACCAGACCGACGTCGCGACCGTCGGGCGCGCCACCGTCGAGCTGCGTCCGGACGTCGCCATCGTCGCCTTGCACGAGGACACGAGGCACGCGCTCGACCTGATCACGGAGATCGTCGAGGAGGCGACCTGCCCCGTGGTGATGCTCGCGGACCGCCCGAGCCGCGAGTTCCTGCTCGAGGCCGCCGAGCGCGGCGTGTTCGCGCACCTCGACTCGACGGACGAGACCGAGCTCGAGGGCGGGATCGACATCGCGCTGCAGCGCTACCAGCAGTGGCGGGCGCTGCTGGCCGCGTTCGAGCGGCGGGCGCGGATCGAGCGGGCCAAGGGCGTCCTGATGGAGCGCCACGGGCTGTCCGACCGCGCGGCCTTCGAGCGCATCCGCGCCGACGCACGCAGCGCGCGCCGCAGGCTCATGGACGTCGTCGACGAGGTGCTGGGCGGCGCGGCCGAGGGCGGCGCCCGGTGACGCCCGCGCGCCGTTTCGCGCGCGTTTGACCGGCGCGCGGGCGAGGGTACGCTTCCACTCGAGTCCGGCCCAAGCCCCGCCGGCGAGCGTCCACACTCGTCCCGGGGGTCATCCATGGGAATCATCGGCTGGATCGTGCTGGGCCTCGTCGCGGGGCTGATCGCGAAGGCGATCATGCCGGGCGACGATCCGGGCGGCCTCATCGTCACGACGCTGCTCGGCATCGTCGGCGCGATCGTGGGCGGCTTCATCGCGAGCGCGCTGAACATCGGCGATCTCGACGAGTTCTTCGACGTCGGCACATGGCTGATCGCCATCGCCGGCTCGCTGCTGCTGCTCGCCCTCTACCGCGCCGTCGCCGGTCGCGGCACGGCAGGGCGCACGCGCTCTTCGCGGCTGTAGTCAGGCCGCGGAGGATCGGAGCCGCCGGCCGCGCGCAGGGAGGCGCGCAGCCGGCGGCCCGCCGTCAGAACAGGATGATCGGACCGCCGCCGTCGCCCGGGTCCTCCGGGTCGACCACGTCGGTCGTCACGCCGCAGGTGCGCAGCGCGGGCGACCGCTCGGCGGCGTTCACGAGGCCCTTGCCGCCGCCCGCGCCGACGCGCATCTGCGAGCCGCGCAGGAAGGCGGGCGGATTCGGGTCGACGGGACCGCCGCTGACGGTGTAGCCGCCGCGGTGCGAGTTCTCGGCTTCGTTGCAGACGATGCTCGACGAATCGGCGGCAACATCGGTCTTGGCGTTCGCGGGGGCCGCCGCGAAGGCGAGGGTGGTGACGGCGATCGCCGTGATGGTCAGCTTCCGTGCGCGCACGTGCGAGCCTCCTTGCTCGGGAATCGGGGGTAATGGGGTCATCGGTGCGCGAGGCGCCGGGCATGAGCACGCTGGACGCTTGTTCGTCCGGTTGTGACCCGTGGCACGATTCCGGCCGGTGGAGCCGCGCGACGTCCAGTTCTTCCCCGACCCGGCGGCGTGGCGCGCCTGGCTGGAGGCGCACCACGAGCACGCGCGCGAGGTCTGGGTCGGCTACCACAAGCGGGGCACCGGCCGGCCGAGCCTGACGTGGCCCGAGTCGGTCGACCAGGCGCTCTGCTTCGGCTGGATCGACGGCCTGCGCAAGAGCCTCGACGACGAGCGCTACACGATCCGCTTCACGCCGCGGAAGCCGCGCAGCATCTGGAGCAAGGTGAACATCGGCCGGGTGGAGGAGTTGACGCGGCTCGGGCTGATGCGCCCGGCCGGTGTCGCCGCGTTCGCCGCGCGCGACGAGGCGCGCTCGGGCGTCTACTCGTTCGAGCAGCGCGAGGCGGCACGCCTCTCGTCCGAGCAGGAGGCGCGGTTCCGCGCCGACGCCGAGGCCTGGGCGTGGTTCGAGGCGCAGGCGCCGTCGTATCGCCGCGCGGTCACGTGGTGGGTCGTGAGCGCGAAGCGGGAGGAGACGCGCGCGCGGCGGCTCGAGACGCTCATCGCCGAGTCCCGCGCGGGGCGGCGGATCGAGCCGATGACCCGCCGCCCGGCGGGAGGCGGTTCAGCCGGACGGGGCGGCGGATCCCGACGATGACCCGCCGCGCGGGTCGAAGACCGCTCAGCCGGCCTGACGGAGGCCCAGCCCCACGGGGCAGGCGACGCCGGTGCCGCCGAGCCCGCAGTAGCCGTTCGGGTTCTTCGCGAGGTACTGCTGGTGATAGGACTCGGCGTAGTAGAACGGCCCCGCCGGGCGGATCTCGGTCGTGAGCTCGCCCTTGCCGGCCTCCGCGAGCGCGCGCTGGTAGGCGTCGCGCGACGCCTCCGCGGCGGCGCGCTGCGCGTCGTCGGCGACATAGATCGCGGAGCGGTACTGGGTCCCGACGTCGTTACCCTGGCGCATCCCCTGCGTCGGGTCGTGGCCCTCCCAGAACGTGCGGAGGATCTCCTCGCGGCTGATGCGCGCCGGGTCGAACACGACGAGAACGACCTCTGCGTGGCCCGTCGAGCCCGAGCAGACCTCCTCGTACGTCGGGTTCGGCGTGTAGCCGCCGGCGTAGCCGACCGCGGTCGTGTACACGCCGTCGAGCGTCCAGAACAGGCGCTCCGCGCCCCAGAAGCAGCCCATGCCGACGACGATCTGCTCGAGGCCGTCGGGGAACGGCGGCTGCAGCGGGGTGCCGAGAACGTCGTGCTTCGCCGGCACGGGGATCGGCGTGTCGCGGCCGGGCAGCGCGCGGTCCGGGTCGATCATCTTGGTCTTCTCGCGGAACAGGAACACGGGCATGGCCTCCGGAACGGTGTCGTGCGTCGACTCTAGTCCACGTCGCTCAAGGGGCGGTAACAGCGGCGGCCGGCCGCGGTGACGGTCGCCGGGTCAGCCGCCGGCCGTCCCGTCATCGGCGCAGACCGCGTCGACGACGGCCGGATCGAACCGCGTACCGGCGCCCGCACGCAGGTCCGCGGACGTGACGCCGTCCGCGCAGGCGGCGAGGACGCGGGCGCCGAGCGGGATCGCGTCCCGCGCGAGCCCGTCCGGTGCGCCGGTGCCGTCCCAGCGCTCGCCGGCGTGACGGAGCAGCGCATGGGCGCGGTCGAAGGCGGTGCGGCCGGCGCCGGGCGGCTCGTCGACGAGATCGGTGCGGACGAGGACCGCCGCCAGCGCGAGGTCGCGAAGGCCGTCCTCGTCCATCCCGAGACGCCGCCC
>DATMVH010000549.1:0-3843 GCA_035563395.1 Solirubrobacteraceae bacterium | reverse complement strand
CTCGCGCTCTGGCAGGCGATCGTCGACGCCACCGGCGCGCGCGCCGTGAGCGAGATCGGCGTCTACCGCGGGCGCTTCGCGGCGAGCCTGCTCGAGCGCTGCACCGGGATCGAGCGCTACTACATGATCGACCCCTGGCGGCACCTCGACGACTGGAACAAGCCGGCCAACAAGGACGACGACGAGTTCGCGCGCTTCTACCGCGAGGCGCTTGCCAAGACGGACGCGTGGTCCGCGAAGCGCGTGGTCCTGCGCGGCACGACGGCCGAGGTGATCGACCAGATCCCCGACGATTCGCTCGACTTCGCCTACATCGACGGCGATCACACGCTGCGCGGCATCACCATCGACCTGACGAAGATCTTCCCGAAGGTGCGCGACGGCGGCTGGATCGGCGGGGACGACTTCTCCCCGTCGATCTGGCAGCACGACGAGAGCTACGAGCCGACGCTCGTGTTCCCCTACGCCGTCCACTTCGCGGAAGCCGTCGGCGCGCGGATCTTCGCCCTCCCCCACCGCCAGTTCCTCATCCACAAGAGCGCGGGCGACGGCTTCGCGTTCATCGACCTCACCGGTCGCTACGGCAGCGTGGACATCAAGAGCCAGCTCGCGCCGGCCCCGGGCTGAGCGGCGCCGGCGCCGGGCCTAACCCCGGGCGGCGTGCGCGCGCTGGAGGTACTCGACGAGCTCCGGCTTCGCCATCCCGCGCGACGCCCGCTCGGGCCCCTGCTCGTCGTACATCCGCTGCAGCGACGCGCGGATGCCCGGGTCGCCGCCGGTGAACATCTCGATCAGCTCGCTGCTGCGGCGGGCGAGGGCCTGCACCTCCGGCGCGCCGGGGTCGACGCCCGCCGCGCGGTGGCGCTCGAGCTCCGCGTACAGGTCGGCCCACTCCTGCTGCACGCGCTCGATCGCCTCCGGCCCGAGCGCCTGGCGGCGCTGCTCGAGCTGCTCCAGCTGCTCCAGCGTGTAGTACCGCTCCATCGTCGTCATCCCTTCGATCGCTTCGATGAACATGGCCCCCGACGGCTCTTCCGCGCGGTCGAGCACGTCGAGGATGCGCGTGAGCCGGGCGCGGAGCGTTTCGGCGAGCCGGACCTGCTCGTCGAGCTGCGCCAGGTGCCGCCGGAGCGCCGGTCGCGGGTCGTCGCCGTCGGCCTCCAGCGCCGCGGCGATGTCGTCGAGCCCGAAGCCGACGCGGCGCAGCGCGAGGATCCGGTAGAGGCGGCGCAGGTCCGCCTCGGCGTAGAGCCGGTAGCCGGAGCTCGTGCGCTCGGAGGGCACGAGCAACCCGAGCGCGTCGTAGTGGCGCAGCGTCCGGACGGTCACGCCCGTCGCCTCCGCCACCTCGCCGATCCGCAGTCGCGTCTCCGTCATCACGTGCATGCGCCGAAGCTAGGGCCTGACGTTACGTGAGGGTCAAGCGATCCGTCGGCCGGGCTGCGCGGCGCGTGCGGGCGCACTAACGTGCCCCGGCACATGACAGGCGACAGGGACGTGGCGCACATCCTCCTCGGCGGCGGGGCGTCCGTGACGCTCGCGCGGCCACCGACGACGATCCACGCCCTTCCGCACCGCTGCAGCCGGCGGAGCGCGACCGCGCCACGGCGGCTCGTCCGTCGGGCCCTGCCCTGACCGTCAGAACGTCGGTGTACGCGACGCTGCAGGCGGCCGTCGACGCGGTCGTACCGGCCGACCGGACGTATCCCGGTGGCTGGGACGGCGGCGTCGCCGCGCTGCTCGAGCACCACGGCGATGTGGTCCTCGGCTGGGCCGGGCCGGCGCTGCGCCGCGTGACGGACGCGCTCGACGCCGCGGCGCGGGAGCGCCACGGCAGCAGCTTCCCCTCCCTCGGCGCCGACACCCGCACGGCGCTGCTGACGGCGTTCGCCGAGCGGGCACCCGAGGACTTCGCCGCGTTGCTGCGCGTCACGTTCGAGGGCTACTACGGGACCCCGGGCGGGCGCGAGCCGCCCTCGTGGGCGATGGTCGGCTTTCAGCCGCTCGGCACGGCCGCGGCCGCTGTCGAGCCGGCGCCGGTCCCGGTGATCGCGCCCGATGCCGTGCGCGCGCACTACGACGTCGTCGTGGTCGGCGCGGGCGCGGGCGGCGGCGTCGTCGCGGCGGTGCTGGCGGAGGCGGGGGCACAGGTCCTGCTCCTCGAGCGCGCGCCCGCGCACACGGACGCCGCGCTGCGCGGCGACCACTTGCGCGGCAAGCGTGCGGCCGTCTATCAGCCGACCGCCGGCCCCGGACCGGGGCATCCGCGGGTGCTCGAGGCCGCGGGGCGAGCCCGCGTCGTCGACTGCGCCACCGAGCCGTGGGCATGGGGCCTGAACGCCATGGCGCTGGGCGGCGGCACGCGCGTCTGGCAGGGCATGGCGTGGCGCTTCATGCCCGAGGACTTCGCCATGGCGTCCACGTACGGCGTGCCCGCGCGCAGCTCGCTCGCCGACTGGCCCGTCGGCTACGACGCGCTCGCGCCGTACTACGACAAGGTCGAGTGGGAGATCGGCGTCGCGGGCGAGTCCGGCGGCCCCCTCGTGGCGCGGACTCCGCGAGCGCGCGGGTATCCGATGCCGGCACTGCCGGCCGACCCGAGCGGGCGCGCCTTCGGCGCCGCGGCCGAGCGCCTCGGGTGGCGCTGCGGACCGGTGCCGTTCGCGATCAACAGCGTTCCCCGCGGCGGGCGGGCGGCCTGCGCGCGCTGCCCGCAGTGCGTCGGACACCCGTCGCCCGTGGACGCGAAGAACGGCACCCACAACACGGTCATCCCGCGCGCCGTGGCCACCGGTCGCTGCGACGTGCTGACCTCGGCGCAGGCGATCCGGATCGAGCACGGCGACGGACGCGCCCGCGCGGTTCACGTCGTGGTCGAGACGCCGCAGGGGCCGGCGGCGCGCACGATCGCCAGCGGGCGCGTCGTCGTGTGCGCGGGCGCGGTCGAGACGCCGCGACTGCTGCTCGTCTCCGGGCTGGGCGGCCCCGCGGTCGGCACGAACCTGCACAACCATTCCTTCGCCCTCTTCTACGGCCGTGCCGCGGAGCCGATCAACCCCTACGTCGGCCCCGGCCACTCCGTGGCCACGCTCGACTTCGTCCACCGCGACGGGGAGGCATGGGGCGGCGGCGTGCTGTTCGACGCCCCGGCGCTGCTCCCGGTCGTCGCCGCTCGCGCCGCGCCGCTCGTCGGCGGCCCCGCGTGGGGCGCGGCACACAAGGCGTGGATGGCCTCCGAGCTGCCGTACGTCGCCGGCGTCATGGGCATCGGGCAGGAGGTGCCCTCGGCGCACGCGCGGGTCAGCGCGGATCCGCACGTCCGGGACGTGCACGGGATGCCCGTCGCCCGGCTCGTCGCGCACGAGCACGCCGCCACGGCCGAGGTGCGCGCCTATATGGCCGAGCGCCTCGTCGCGTGGTTGCACGAGGCGGGGGTCGAACGGCCCGCCGACTTCTACGCGGGCGCCGCCCGGCCGGCCGCCGGCGAGCACTCGGCCGGAACGTGCCGGATGGGCGAGGATCCCACCACGTCCGCCTGCGATCCGGCCGGGCGGCTGCACGGGACGGACAACGTCCACGTCGCCGACGCGTCGTCGCTGCCGACGAACGGGAGCGTCAATCCCGCGCTCACGACCATGGCGAACGCATGGCGCGTCGCGGAGGCGCTCGCGGCACAGGGCTAGCGTCACCGCAGCTGCTCCCCGATCACAATGCCGCCGCTGCGGCGCCGGTCGCCGGCCGCGCGCGGGAGGAGCCGGATCTCGCGCGCGAAGGCCTGCGCCGCGGCGAGGTACACCGCGTCGCGGACGGACACGCGCAGCGTCGCCGCCACCCGCTCGGCGC
>DATMVH010000548.1:0-3058 GCA_035563395.1 Solirubrobacteraceae bacterium | reverse complement strand
CGGCGTGATCTCCTGCAGCGCGACGACGTCGGGCGCCCGCCCGGCCAGCGCGGCGGCCTGCGCCGCCAGCGCCTCGGCGCGGCGGGCGACGTTCCAGGTGATCAGGCGAGCCACGCGCCGAGGCGGCCGGCCACCAGGTCCGGCCGCTCGTCGACGAGGAAGTGCCCGCCGTCGACGACGTCGACCTCGAGGTCGGCCACGTGCCGGTCGAGGCCGGCGAGCTGGTCCGGCCGCTGCACGGGGTCGTGGCGGCCGAACAGGACGCGCACCGGCAGCTCCACCCGCGCGCCGCGGAGCGCCTCGAGGCGCGGCAGCTCGCGCAGCTGGAAGTGGCGGTAGTAGGCGCTCGACGCGGCTGCGCGCGCGGGCTCCCGGACGACGTCGACGTAGACGGCGGCGTCGGCGTCCGAGATCCGCGAGCCGAGTCCCGCGCGCACCGCGCGGCCGTCGCGGACGAGCGCCGGCCCGACGACCGGGGTCGCGAGCGGCACCATGTAGGCGAAGCGCCACAGGTTTCGCGCCGTCGCGGCGGGCGGGATCCACGGGTGCAGGATGGACACGGCCGCGAGCCGCTCCAGTCGCTCGGGCGCGCGCAGCGCGAGCAGCCAGCCGACCCAGCCGCCCCAGTCGTGCCCGGCGTAGGCGGCGCGCTCGACGCCGAGAACATCGAGCAGCGCGAGCAGGTCGTCGGCCATGCGCCCCTTCGTGAAGTCGCCGTCGTCCGGCTGCCCGCTCCAGCCGAGGCCGCGCAGGTCCGGGCAGATCACGCGCCGGCGCCCCGCGAGGGCGGGGATGACCGCGCGCCACATCCACCAGTGCTGGGGCCAACCGTGCACGAGCAGCGCGGCCGGCGCGCCGGGGTCCCCGGCCTCGGCGACGTGCAGCCGCACGCCCGTCGGCAGGTCGTGGTGCGCGTGGCGGACGCCCGGCACGTCGGGGAGCGCGATCACGCGCGCAGCCTACGGCCACGCCCACGGCGCCGCGCCTTGTCCGCGTGCGGACGCGAAGGCCGGGCGACCCCGCGCACCTGTACTTTCGCCTGCGATCCACGCCGCCGGGGGGCGAGGTCCGGGTAGGATCCGCGCCGGAGGTCAGGGGACGTCCGCCGCCCTGAAGGTCGGCCCGCACGGTGGACGCATGTCGTAGCGCAGCGCCGGCACGGCGACCGTAACTCACGGGCCGTCTCGGGTGTCACAGCAAGCAGGGACGCGACCGGGCTTGGAGGCCCGGCTCGGATCACAAGCATCGGAGTGTGACGGTGGCGACCACGGAAGGCATCGAGCAGGACCAGATCGTCGAGCGGACGACGCGCAGATTCGGACGGCGCGCCAGGCCGCTCCCGAGGTCGCCACGGGCCGGCGGGCCGATCACGGAGGGTGCCAGCGCGGCGGCGACGTCGCTGCGCGAGGGGCTCTACCGGCGGACGCTGGCGGCGGCCGACGCGCTCGTCGCCGTGGTCCTCGTGCTCGCGGTCCTGCCGGCCATCACGGGCGACGTCCTGCCCGCCGTGACGGTGTTCATGGTGGGCTTCGTCGTCCTCCTCCACAAGGCGGTCGGCCTCTACGAGCGCGACGAGCTCGTGCTCAAGAAGACGACGCTCGACGAGGCGCCCGCGATCCTCCAGATCGGCGGCGTCCACACTCTCGTCCTCTGGCTGCTCCTCGACGGCGGCACCGCCGTGGAGCTGGACGCGAGCGACGTGATCGCGCTCTGGGGCGCGATCGTCGCCCTGCTGCTGTGCGGGCGGGTGGCCGCGCGCTGGATCGCCCGCCGAATGTCCGCGACGGAGCGCTGCCTCGTGGCCGGCGAGCACGCGAGCATCGTCGCCGTGGCCGAGAAGCTCGCCACGGGGCGCGTCAAGGCCGACGTCGTGGCCGCGCTCGACCTCGAGGCGCGCCGCACGGAATCGAGCCACCAGCTCGCCGAGACGTTCCGGGAGCTCGTGCACGACCACGACGTCCACCGCGCGATCATCGCGCCGACCGGGGCGGGCAGCGCCGAGACGCTCGAGCTCATCCGCATCGCCAAGCACGCCGGCGTCCGCGTCAGCGTGATCCCCCGCATGCTCGAGGTCGTCGGCTCGTCCGTGGAGTTCGACCACGTGGACGGCCTCACGATGCTGGGCGTCCGCCGGTTCGGGCTCTCGCGCTCCTCGCGCGCGATGAAGCGCGCGTTCGACCTGATCGGCGCGTCGCTGATCCTCGCCGCCGCCGCGCCGGTGATGCTCGTCCTCGCGCTGGCCATCCGGCTCGACAGCCGCGGGCCGGTGTTCTTCCGCCAGACGCGCGTCGGCAAGGACGGCGAGCGCTTCCAGATGCTCAAGTTCCGCTCGATGGTCGTGGACGCGGACGAGCGCAAGGACGCGCTGCGCCACCTCAACGAGACGCGCGGGCTGTTCAAGATCGAGAACGACCCCCGGATCACCCGCGTGGGCCGCTGGCTGCGGCGCACGTCGCTCGACGAGCTGCCGCAGCTGATCAACGTCTGGCGGGGCGAGATGAGCCTCGTCGGCCCGCGCCCGCTCGTGGTCGACGAGGACGCGCAGGTGCACGGGCTCGACCGCCACCGGCTGCACCTCACGCCGGGCATGACCGGCCATTGGCAGATCCTCGGATCGGCCCGGATCCCGATGGACGAGATGGTCGGGATCGACTATCTCTACGTCGCGAACTGGTCGCTCTGGACCGACGTCAAGATCCTCCTGCGCACCATCCCGTACGTGTTCGCAAGTCGCGGGATGTAAGCGTGCGGGCCTCCTGAAAGAGTCCGTTCACCGCTATACATGCTCAACCTCGGGCGCTTTGCTCCGATACTCACGAGCAGATGGCCGTATGGACCCTCATCGCCGTCGCGGTCGGGATGTGCTGGACCGGCATCCTGGTCCTCGGCTGGCTGCTCTGCCGCGCCGCCCAGCGCGGTGACGAGGGGGCGAGGTACGCCACCGTCGTCCCGCTGAGGCCCGACCGCCGCGCCTCGGCGGTCCAGCGCCGCTGACCCCGGCGCGGCGCCGTCGCGTCCCGGCGAGCGGCTACCCTGCGCGGCTCGGGTCTTCGCCCCC
>DATMVH010000547.1:0-7950 GCA_035563395.1 Solirubrobacteraceae bacterium | reverse complement strand
AACCCGGGCTGAGGGCTCTGCGTAGACCTCCGCGTCGGCAACACGGATCTGGAGGTTCGGTCATGCGCAGCAACAAGATCGCCGCGGGGCTGGTCATCGCCCTCGCCGGCGCCGGTGGCATGGCCGCGTCGGCCTCGAACGCCCGTCCCGCGGCGACGTACTCGCTGTCGGCCGACAAGTCCAAGCTCAAGTTCAACAAGACGACGATCCGTGCCAGGTCGGGCCGCGTGACGCTGCGCCTGTCCAACCCGTCGAGCATCCCGCACAACGTCGGGATCAAGGGCAAGGGCGTGAGCAAGACGATCGGGCGCAACCGGACCGCGAGCTACTCGGCCACGCTGAGGAAGGGGACCTACACCTTCTACTGCGGCGTCGGGCAGCACGAGAGGGCGGGCATGCGCGGGAAGCTCATCGTCACCTGACGCACGCTCCGGCTCTAGGCGTTTGAACGCGCCAACTTCGAGGAACTAGAAAAGCGTCCGCAACACGTGGCCGCGGCATCGTGCGAAGCCGCGGGGGGAGGTGAGGACGTTGGCCAAGGCCAGCACGCGCACGAGTTCTGCGCCGCCGAAGGGCAGGTTCTCCCGCGACGAGGGAGCGGCGCTGTACGCCCCTGAGGTGCGCAGCGACCATCTGCCGCCGATGGAGTACCGCGACATGCCGGAGCCCCTGCCGCTGCGCAAGGTGCTCGGGCCGAGCGTGATCCTCGCCGGCGTCGGCGTCGGATCCGGCGAGTACATCCTGTGGCCGTACATCTCGTCCAACGCGGGCATCGGCTTCCTCTACCTGGCGGTCATCGGCGTCACGATCCAGTACTTCCTCAACATGGAGATCGAGCGCTACACGCTCGCCACGGGGGAGACCGCGATCGCCGGATTCGCCCGCTCGTGGAAGCCGTGGGGCATCCTCTTCTGCATCTTCGCCGTCGTCCCGAACGTCTGGCCGGGCTGGGGCACGGCGGGGGCGACGACGGCCTCGTACCTCTTCGGGGGCGATCCGAACGTGATCGCGATCGGGGTGCTGCTGGCGATCGGCCTCGTGTTGACGCTCTCGCGGGTCGTCTACAAGGCCGTCGAGAAGGCGGAGTTCTTCAAGGTCGGGCTGACGATCGTCTTCCTGGCGATCGCCGTCGTCGCCGCGATCAACGCCTCGGCGTGGTCGGACCTCGGCGACAACGTGTCGAACGTGGGCACGCTCCCGACCGGCGACGTCGCAGTAGCGACGCTGCTGGCCGGTCTCGTGTTCGCGGGCGCGGGCGGGGCGAACAACCTCGTCCAGTCCAACTGGATCCGCGAGAAGGGCTTCGGCATGGGCTCGTACATCCCGAGGATCGAGTCGCCGATCACCGGCGAGCCGGAGCCCGAGCCGACGACCGGGTGGATGGTGCGCCAGGACGAGGCCAACATCCGCCGCTTCCGTCAGTGGTTCCGCGTCGCGAGCAAGGAGCAGCTCGTTTCGTTCTGGGCCATCTGCCTGTTCTCGATCGTCATCTTCTCCGTCCTCGCCTACTCGACAGTGTTCGGCCGCAACCTGTCCGACGAGGCCGACTTCGACTTCATCAAGGGCGAGGGCGAGGTGCTCAAGGACGTCGTCGCGCCGTGGTTCGGCAGCTTCTTCTGGGTCTTCGGCACCATCTCGCTCGTGCTCGTCGCCCTGGGCGTCGTCGACTACGTCTCGCGGCTCTCGGCCGACGTGCTGAAGACGCTGCACCTGCGCGACAACACGCGGTGGAGCGAGTCCAAGATCTACATGTCGATCGTCTGGACGATGGTCCTCGTCGGCTGCGCGGTGCTGCTGTCCGGCTTCGACCAGCCGCTCGTGCTGCTCGTGCTGTCCGCGTGCCTGAACGGGATCGTGATGTTCGTCTACTCGATCCTCCTGATCAAGCTCAACCGCAACGGGCTGCCGCCGGCGATCCGCGTCCGCGGCTTCCGGCTGGCCGCGCTCTGCTTCGCGGTGCTGTTCTACGGGTTCTTCGCGGGCTGGTACGTCATCGTGCAGCTCGGCGATCTGTTCTGACGGGCGCACGGGTCGTGAGCGTCGTGATCGCGGTCGCGACGACCGGCGGATCGTCGGCGATCGGCACGTGCCCGCAGCCGGGCAGGGGCACCAGCTCGGCGCCCGGGATGGCGGCGGCGAAGCGCGGTGCCGTCAGTGCGCCGAGCATGAGGTCCCGGGTGCCGAAGCAGATCCGGGCGGGGACGGAGATGGAGCCGAGGCCGGTCGCCGGGTGCGATCCGGTGGTCGAGCGCAGCGTGGACTGGAACCCGGGGGCCCGCGCGAAGTCCCGGATCTCGGCCGCGGCCTCGGCCGCGGGCAGGCGCCAGGGCCGGCTGCGGAGGGCACCGAGCATGGCCTGACGCGAGGCGGGGTCGGCGGTCAGGGCGGCGGCCGCCGGGGCCGCGACGATGTTGCGGGCGCGCACCAGCTCGTTCACGGCGATGACGGCGACCCGCTCGGCCGGCGTCTCGAGCCCGGACGGGCTGAGCGCCACGACGGTCGCCGCGCGTCCCCGGCGGGCGAGCTCGAGCGCGATCCACCCGCCGAGCGAGTTGCCGGCGACGTGGACGTCGTCCAGTCCGGCGCTGTCGAGCTCGGCCTCGACGGCGTCGGCGAGGGCGGCGACCGTCGGCGCGCGGTGACGCAGCGGCGGGGCGGCGCCGAACCCGGGGAGGTCGAGCGCAAGGACGTCGTGCGCGGCGGTCAGCGCGGGAAGCACCGGCTTCCAGGAGCGCCACGTCAGTCCGAGGCCGTGGACGAGGACCAGCGGCTCCCCGGCACCCGCGCGGAAGCGGGTCGAGGCGCGGCCCGGGGCCGCGGCCGCACGCCGGGGCGTGGCCGGACGGACGCCCCGTGCTCCGGTGCGCGTCGCGGTGCCGTGGCGGCGGCCGGTGTGGGCGATCGAGCGATCGGCGGACGTGAGAGGGTGTGGTCGTTGACTGTGCACCTATGTAGGGATGCCCATGCAGGCCGCCGGCAAACAGAACTCCAGCGTGATGCTGCACACACGAGGCGCCGGCGGCGCGGCTACGGCGCAGAGGGCGTGCCGTGGACCCATGCCGAGACGGCAACGGACGTATGCGCAACTTCGCGTTGCTGCATGCGCGGGGTCGGCGTAGCGTCGTGGCCGATCGGAGGCCCGCATGACCGCCCACACACCCGTTGACGTCGACGTGCTGCGCGACGCGATCCGGAAGACCTACGCCGACGTCTCGACGGACCCGGCGCGTGACTTCATCTTCCCCACCGGTCGGGCGTGGGCCCAGGACCTCGGCTACCCCGAGCCGGAGCTGTCCCGGATTCCCGACGGCAGCGTCGGGAGCTTCGCCGGCGTCGCGAACCCCTTCGCCCTCGGGCGCATCGAGCCTGGCGCCCGCGTCCTCGACCTCGGCTGTGGCGCCGGAACCGACTTGCTGATCGCGGCCCAGATGACCGGTCCTGCGGGCTCCGTCATCGGCGTCGACATGACCGCGGCGATGCTCGATCGCGCGCGGGCGAGCGCCCACGAGATGGGCCTCGCCGGCGTGGAGCTGCACCAGTCGCTGATCGAGGAGCTGCCCGTGGACGATGGCTCCGTCGACGTGGTCATCTCCAACGGCGTCATCGACCTCGTGCCCGACAAGGAGCGGGTCTTCGACGAGATCGACCGCGTTCTGCGCCCGGGCGGACGCGTCCAGCTGGCCGACGTCGTCATCCACACCGAGGTGTCCGAGGACGCGCGCAAGCGCATCGACCTCTGGACCGGCTGAATCGCCGGAGCTCTCCTGGAAGGAGAGCACGCACAGATCCTGGTCGAGCTGGGCTACCTCGACATCGAGCAGGGCGACCTCGTCGACACCTACGCCCGCTCCACCTTCGAGGACACGCGCCGGAAGGCCCTCAAGTTCGGCGCCATGGGCTCCACCATCCGGGCCACGAAGCCGCCGGGACGCCGCGCCGACGCATGAGGCGTCGATGCGTGCCCGTGCGAGCAGCGGGCGTCGGCATCATCGGGTGTCGGTCACGGCCGGCGTCGTCTCCAGTGCGCCGGCCTCCCCGGAGCGGTCGCGCCGGGGAAGGTCGAACGCGACCCACAGCCCCGAGGCTGCCGTGAGGCCCGCGACGATCGCGATGGCGGGGGCGAAGCCGAGCGCGTCGGCGACCGTGCCGGCGACGAGGCCGCCGGCGACGTAGCCCATGTCCCGCCAGAACCGGTAGACGCCGACGATCGGGGCGCGCGCGACCGGGGAGACGGCGTCGGAGATCGCCGCGATCAGCGTGGGGTAGACGAGCGCGGTTCCGGCGCCCAGGGCGACGGCGCTGAGCGCCGCGACCGCCACCGCGCCGTCGGAGGCGGCCAACAGCGCCAGTGCGACCGCCTGCAGCAGCATGCCGGCGACGATCAGCGGCTTGCGCCCGACGCGGTCGGACCAGTGGCCGGTGAAGATCTGCCCGACGCCCCAGACGGCGGGATAGAGACCGGCGACGAGGCCGATGCTCCCGACCCCGGCGCCGTGCGCGGCGAGGAACAGCGGCACGAGGCCCCAGGCGAGGGCGTCGTTGAGGTTGTTGACCAGCCCGGCCTGCGAACATGCCCGCAGCGGCGGGCGCCGCCAGGTCGCGTCGGGCAACGCGTCGAGCATCGACGGCTGCCGCTCCGCGCCGTCGTGGTGCCGGGCCTGCTCCACCGCGACGTGCTGCGCCGTGTCCCGGACGAGGAGCACGGAGGCGAGGAGCGCGAGAAGCGCGATCCCGGCGCCCGCCACCACGAGCACGTCGCGAGCGGCGTACTCGCCGGCGAGCCAGCCGGTGGCGACGGCGGCGAGCGCCACGCCGCCGTAGCCGGCGGCCTCGTTGAGCCCCAGGGCGAGACCGCGGCGCCTCGGTCCCACCAGGTCGATCTTCATGACGACGGTCATGGACCATGCCAGGCCCTGGTTGACCCCGAGGAGCACGTTGGCGGCCACGATCCAGGCCCACGTCGGCGCCACGGCGATGAGGGCCGGCACCGGAACCGCGATCGCCCAGCCCGCGATCAGCAGCCGGCGGCGCCCGAGCCGCTCGGCGAGCGCGCCGGCGGCGAGGTTCGTCACCGCCTTCGCGATCCCGAAGGCGACGATGAACGACAGCACCGCCGTCCTCGACGCGAGGCCGAAGTCCTCGCGGCCGATGAGCGGCAGCGTCGAGCGCTCGAGGCCCACCATCGCCCCGACGAACGCGTTGACGCAGACGAGGAGGAGAAACTGCGGGAGGTTCTCGCGCAGCCCGAGCTCGACGCTGTCGGTCGCCGTCACGCGGTCGCGGCGAGCGGGCGCCCCGCGCGGTTGGCCGCGACGATGCCGGCCTGGCCGTCCGGGGCGGGCGGGAGGTCCTCGAGCAGCGCCCGGACGAACGCGTCCTCGGAGTCGAGCTGCAGCGCGCGGTTGTGGCGGCGCTCGAAGCCGATCGTCGACGCGGGATTGGACGACAGGCCGCGACCGCAGACCGAGCCCGAGTAGTGCGCCGGATACAGGAGGAGGTGGTCGGGGAGCTCGAGGAGCCGCTCGATCAGCGACCGGTACAGCATGCGCGCCATGTCCTCGACGCCGTGCTCCGCGCCGGCGTGAAGGTCCGGCCGCCCGGCGTCGCCGACCAGCAGGGCGTCGCCCGTGAGCACGAGCCACGGCTCGTCGCCACGCGTCCTGTCCGTGACGACGTAGGCGTGATGCGCGACCGCGTGGCCCGGCGTGGCGATGGCCTGGAGCTCGGTGTTGCCGAGCTTGACGACGTCGCCGTCGGCCAGCGCGTGGTGCTCGAACTCGACGCCGGCACCTTCGGGCACGTACGCCGTGGCGCCGGTGCGTCGCACGAGCTCCGGCAGCCCCGACACGTGATCCGCCTGCACGTGCGTCTCGAAGACCGCGACGATCGGGATGCCCAGCCCTTCGGCGAGAGAGATGTAGCGGTCGACGAGGTCGGCGTGCGGGTCCACGACGGCGAACCGGCTGCGCGTCTTGCAGCCGAGCAGGTACGACGCGCACGCCGTCTCGTCGTTGAGGAGCTGGCGGAAGTACATGGCGCCGACGCTAGGCGCCTCCGGCTCATGCTCCAAGAGCAGAAGAGCGATGCGTCGCTTGCCGTCGCGGAATACCTGCGGCGGGCGGTCAGGCGGTCGCGTGCGGGCTCAGTGCACGCTAGACCGTGCAGCCGGCGACGCTCGCCGAGCAGCACGAACACAGCGTCTGGATGAACGCCCGCTCCGACGGCGTGGGCTCGCGGCCGTCCGGCCGCAGCAGATACACCGAGCGGCGCATCGGCTGGGCGCCCTCGAGCCGGAAGCTCACGAGCTCGCCGCGCGCGAGCTCGTCGGCGACCACGAGCTCCGACACGAACCCGATGCCGAGGCCCGCGGCGACCGAGCGCTTGATGGCCTCGTTGGAGTCCAGCTCCCAGCGCTTGGTCGGGTGGTAGCCGGAGCGGGCGAGGTAGCGGTCCGACACCGCGCGCGTGCTCGATCCGTGCTCGCGCACCAGCAGCGTCATGGCGTCCAGCGCGGCCACCGCGGCGCGGCCGCCCCGCAGCTCGAGCGTCCCGGGCGCCGCGATGCCGACGACCTCGTCGTGGAGGAACGGGTCGGCCACGACGCCGTCCGGCAGGTCCACCTCTCCTGCCAGGCCGAGCTGGACCTCTCGGCGCGCCACGCGCTGCGCGACCCACGCGCTCGAGCCGATGACCACGTCGAGGTCGACGCGCGGGTGGCGGTCGGCGAAGCACTGCAGGATGCTCGGCAGCACGTAGCTGCCGGGCGTGGTCGAGGCCGCCAGCGCGAGCGTACCCCGCTCGGCGCCCCGCAGCGCGCGCAACTCCTCCTGCATGCTCTCCAGCGTGTCGAGCACGCGCACGGCGTGGGCGGCGACCACCTCGCCCGCCTCCGTGAGCCGGCTGGTGCGCCCGTGGCGCTCGATCAGCTTGTCGCCGACCGCGGCCTCCAGGGTCTGCAGGTGCTTGGTCGCCGACGGCTGCCCCATGCGGCACACGTCCGCGGCGGCGGAGATCGACCCCCGTCGCTGCACTTCGACCAAGAGCCGCAAGCGGCTCGGGTCGAGCGCGTCGACTATGCCGTCGGGGAAAGGCATCCAAGCCACAGGTGCTCTAGCAGAATGAAAGCCGCTCGCATAGAGTCGCACGCGGGAGCCTGCGCCGTGGACCAGCCACGGAGTCCGACGTCCGCCCGCAAGAGCATCGACACGCTGCTCGACGAGGCTCGCAGCCGATGGACGAGGCTCGATCCGCTGCAGGCGCACGCCGCCATGGCTTCGGGGGCGCTCCTGATCGACATCCGCTCGGACGGCCAGCGTGCGGCCGACGGCGAGGTCCCGGGCGCGCTGGTCATCGCGCGAAACGCACTCGAATGGCGCTGCGACCCGACCTGCGCCGCGCACGACCCGCGGATCGACCCCGAGCAGGTGGTCATCCTGATGTGCGACGAGGGTTATCAGTCCAGCCTCGCTGCCGCGACGCTGCTCCAGCTCGGGCTCGAGCGCGCGACCGACCTGATCGGGGGCTTCCAAGCCTGGCGCGGCGCCGGCCTGCCGGTCCACGCTGTCACCGGCACATCCGGCCCGTCGCCGCAAACCCGGCCTCTCGCGAGCCGCCAAGGTGGCGCGTAGCCGCTGTCGATCTGGCGGCCCTCGTTCGTCCCCTGCATGATCCGCGGCACCGATGACCGCGGCGACGACGGAGGGTGAACCATGAAGGTCCTGCTCACGCTGTCATTGGCCTCAGCGGCCCGGCAGCGGACGTCGAGTCCCCAGCCGACGATCTCGCGAGTGCAGCGGTCGATCGCGGCGCTGCGATAACACCGGCCGTGCTCGGCGACCCAGATCGAGGTCATGTCCGCATGCCGGAGCTCGTCGGACCGGGTGACCTGGAAATAGCCGGGCCGTCGGCGACCGCCTTCGGAGCGGACGGGTTGCAACGGCCGATGCTCGC
>DATMVH010000546.1:0-2291 GCA_035563395.1 Solirubrobacteraceae bacterium | reverse complement strand
CGGGCGCCGAGAGGGCGGCCCAGCCCGCGAGCAGCCGCCGGTCCGATTCGTGGTCGCGCCGCTCGCGCATCAGCGCGCGGTCCGCCCGGCGGGCGCGGATGAGCTCGTCGTCCAGCGAGACGAGGACGTCGATCACGCGCTCCTCGGCCGACTCGGCGGGCTCCGCGACGACGAGGACCTTTTCGGGCGACCCGGAGATCCACACCCGGTGCTCGGCCGGCACGGTGTCCTCGTCCGGGAAGAGGCCGAGGCGCACGCTGCTCCACCCGGCGCCGGCGCCGCGCAGCCCCGCGTCGACCAGCGCGCGGTCGGCCGGCGTCACCACGGCGTGGATCGGCTGGCCGACGAGGCCCGGGGCGCGCGCCAGCAGCGCGCCGTTCGCGCGCCGGACGACGCCGTCGGGCGTCAGCTCGGCCGCCATCAGGCTCTCGCCGGTCCACAGCATGAGGTCGAGGAGACCTTGTGCCGTGTGGCTGCTGAGGCCTTCGCCCACCACGTGGGCCGATCGTAATCGGCCCGGACCCGCCATGGGCCGGTTCAGTCGCCGCCCGGACGCGAGCGCGGGCCCTGCGCTCAGAACACGACGGTCGTGCCGCCGTGGCGCAGCACGCGGTCCTCGCAGTGCCACTGGACCGCGCGCGAGAACACGATCCGCTCGATGTCGGCGCCGAGCCGGGTCAGCGTCTCCACGTCGTCGCGGTGCGAGACCCGGATGACGTCCTGCTCGATGATCGGGCCCGCGTCGAGCTCCTCCGTCACGTAGTGCGCGGTCGCGCCGATCAGCTTGACCCCGCGCTCCCGCGCCCGGGCGTACGGGCCCGCGCCCGCGAAGGCGGGCAGGAACGAGTGGTGGATGTTGATCACCGGCACGCCGAGCCGGTCGAGGAACTCGCCGGACAGGATCTGCATGTAGCGGGCGAGCGCCACGAGGTCGCACGACCCTGCGAGCAGCTCCAGGAGCCGCGCCTCGGCCTCGGGCTTGCGGCCCTTCTCCACCGGCACGTGGTGGTAGGGGACGCCGAAGAACTCGACGTCCCCGCGCAGGTCCTCGTGGTTGGAGGCCACGAGCACCACGTCGCCGTCCAGCTCCCCGCGGCGCCAGCGCCACAGCAGATCCTGCAGGCAGTGGTCGTAGCGCGAGACGAGGATGGCGATGCGCTTGCGCCGGCCGGCCTCCCACAGCCGCCAGGTCATCCCGAAGGGCTCGGCCACCGCGAGCCCGAACCGCTCGCCGAAGCCCGGCCGCTTGTCCGGCGCGAGCGTGAACTCCATCCGCAGGAAGAACGCCCCGCCCTCGGGATCGGAGGTGTGCTGGTCGGAGCGCACGATGTTGGCGCCGGACTCGAAGAGGAACCGCGAGACCGCGGAGACGATGCCCGGCCGGTCGGCGCAGGAGACGAGCAGGCGCATCACGTCGGCGGACATCGGCGAGGGGTTGTACCACCGGGCGGCCGCCGTGGCGGAGCCCGGCGCGGCGCCGGCACGGGCGAGAAACCGGTGTGAGGCGCCGCCGGAGCGGGGAGTCGGGCGCACGCATGCCGCCCGACCCCCGCCTCGCCGTCGTCCTCATCACGCTCAACGGCCGCCACCGGATCGCCCGGACGCTCGAGCGCCTCACGGCGCTGCCGGAGGCGCCGCACGTCGTGGTGGTCGACAACGGCTCCACCGACGGGACGGTCGCCGAGGTCCGCGCGCGCTTTCCCGGCGCGACCGTCGTGTCGCTTCCCCGCAACCTCGGCGCGGCCGGGCGCAACGCCGGCGTCGCCGCCGCGGACCGGCCCTACGTCGCCTTCGCGGAGGACGACTCGTGGTACGAGCCCGGCTCGCTCGCGCGCGCCGCCGATCTCTTCGACGCGCATCCCCGGCTCGCCGTGCTCCACGCGCACACCCTCGTCGGCGAGGACGCCCGTCCGGATCCCATCCTCCGCGACATGGTCGACACGCCCGTGCCCGACGACGGGACCCTCCCCGGCCACCCGATCCTCTCCTTCCTCGAGGGCGTCTCGATCGTCCGCCGCAGCGCCTTCGAGGAGGCCGGCGGCTTCGACCCGCGGCTCCTCGTCGGCGGGCCCGAGGAGCATCTCGCGGCAGAGCTGCTGCGGCGCGGGTGGGAGCTGCGCTACGTCCCGGAGGTCGTGGCGCGCCACCTGCCCGACCACGGCGCGCCCGGCGCCGACGTGCGGGCGCTCGGTTTGCGCAACACGCTGTGGTTCGCGTGGCTGCGCCGGCCCTGGCGCGCCGCGCTCCGCTGGACGGCGCACGTGATCGCCGACTCCCCGCGCAACGCGGCG
>DATMVH010000545.1:0-4183 GCA_035563395.1 Solirubrobacteraceae bacterium | reverse complement strand
CGCCAGCGCGACCCGCGCGGCCCGTCCCCTCCACGCGCGGGCGCGGGCCGCCGCGGCACAGGCGAGCGCGCCGGAGACGAGCACGACGGCGGCGACCCAATCCGCTACCACCACGAGATCGTCGCGCACCGGACGGCCCGTCGCCCCACTCCCCTGCCCGGAAGGTCAGCGGACCGCGGGCGGGACGCGCGAGCGTCTCGATCCGGCGCGGCCCCGCTGTCGGATCGCCCTGCCGCTCCGCTTTCTTGACGCGCAGTCGATGACCGGCCCTCGATGGACGCCCGGGGCCTCTCGCTCCGCCGCGCGCCGCGCGCGTCCAGGCGCTCCCGCCGTCACCGTCGCCCTCACGGTCGCGTATACGGCGTCCGCGGTGGCCGGCATGCCCGGACGGCCCGGCACGATCCCGTTCTGGGAGACGGGGTGTACGTCACCGCCTGTGCCGGCGCGGCGCTCATCTGCCTCGCCCGCGCCGTCCACATGCGCGCGGAGCATGGCGCCTGGTTGGCCATGTCGCTCGTCCTGCCCTCGAGCACGGCCGGATCGCTCGGCTGGGCGATCGTGTACTCGGGCGACCCCGACCGCCGTACGCCTCGTTCGCCGACGTCCTGCGGCTCGGGTTCTACCCCCTCGCCGACACCGCGATCGGCCTGCTCCTCCGCGCCCGCGTGCGCCACTTCCATCGCAGCATGTGGCTCGACGGGTTCGTGTCCGGACTCACCGTCGCGCCGTGGGCGCAGCCGTGGCCTTCGGCGCGCTCCTCGAGAGCACCGGCGGCGAGCCGCTCATCGTCGCGGTGCACCTCGCGTACCCGATCGCCGACCTGCTCCGCGTCACCCTGATCGTCGGCGTCTTCGGCTCGACCGGCTGGCGCCCCGGTCGCGCGTGGCTGACGCTCGGCTCGGGCCTCCTCGTGAGCGCCGTCGCGAACACGCTGTATCTGCTGCAGGCGGCGCACGAGACGTACGTCGAGGGCACGTGGCTCGACGCGCTGTGGCTCCCCGGGGTCCTGCTCATGGGCCTGGCCGCCCGGGAGCCGCTGTCCGCGCGGGTGCGGCGCGTGGACGACGGCGCGCGCTCGCGTTCCCCTCCGCCTCGGCGCTCGTGACCGTCGGGGTGCTCGCGGCCACGGCGCTGCAGGGCCACGAGCCGCTCGCGGCCGTGCCGGCCGCCGGCGCCGTCGTCGCCTCGATCGTGCGCACGTCGCGGGACGGCTCGCGGCTCGCCGAGACGCGCCGCCAGGCGCCGACGGACGAGCTCACCGGCCTGCCGAACCGCCGCGCCTTCACCCTGCGCTCGACGAGGCGATCGTGTCCGGCCGCCCGACCGCCCTGCTGCTGATCGACCTCGACGGCTTCAAGGAGCTCAACGACACGCTGGGCCACCGGGTCGGCGACCAGCTGCTCGAGCGGCTCGGCGCCCGCCTCGCGGGCGGGCTGCGCGGGCAGGACCTGCTCGCGCGCCTCGGCGGCGACGAGTTCGCCGTGCTCCTCGCGGACACGGCGAAGGTGCCGCGGCCCAGCGGCTGCGCGCCACGCTCGACGCGCCGTCCGTCCTCGACGACATCCCCGTCCAGGTCGACGCCGGCGTGGGCACCGCGCTCTTCCCCGCCGGGCGCGCACCTCCGTGGAGCGGCTCAAGCACGCCGACGTGGCCATGTACCAGGCCAAGCGCGACCGCAGCGGCATCGCGCCGTACACCCCGGAGCGCGACGCCCACAGCCGCGACCGGCTCCTGCTGCTCGGGCACCTGCGCGAGGGATCGCCCGCGGCGAGCTCGGCCTCCACCACCAGCCGCAGGTGGCGATCGCGACCGGCCGGCTCAGCGGCCTGGAGGCGCTCGTGCGATGGCGGCACCCGGAGCGCGGCCTGCTCGCCCGCCCGCGTCCCTGTCCGCGGTCGAGCAGACCAACCTGATGCGGCCGTTCACGGAGCGCATCCTCGCCGACGCGCTCGCGCAGGCCGCCGCGTGGACGTGGACGCCGCTCGACGCCCCGGTCGCCGTCAACGTCGCCGCCCCGAGCCTGCTCGACTCGGCGTTCCCCGACACCGTCGCGCGCCTCCTGCGCGCCGCGGGCGTGCACCCCGACCGCCTGCGCATCGAGGCGACCGAGAACGCCGTGATGGCGGACGCCGACCGCAGCGCCCGCACGACCTGGGCTGCGACCACACGCAGGGCTTCCTGCTCGGCCGTCCGCTGCCGAGCGCCGAGCTCGAGCGGTGGCTTGAGGCGCGCAGCGTGCCGCGACCGGCTCACATGGTCGTGTAGAACTCGCGCTCGCGCGCCGCGAGGAGCTCCGGGATCGCCTCGCCCTTCACCAGTCGCGTGAAGTGCTCCGATTCCATGTGGGCCTCGTAGGCGGCCTCGTCGGCGTACTGCTCGTAGAGGAGGAACAGCCGCGGATCGTCCGGCGTGCGGTGCGCCTGGTAGAAGCGGTTGCCGGGCTCGCCGCGCGACGGCTCGGTCATCTCCGCGCAGATCTCCGCCAGCCGCTCCTCCTTGCCGGGCTTCGCCCGCCACTTCGCCAGAACGACATAGGCCATGAGCTCTCGGCTCCCTTCCGGTCCGATGGTGTTGGGGCGCGCCGCACTATCGTGAGTCCGCGATGCCACTCGCACTCGACGACCCCGTTCCCGCCTTCACCCTGCCCGACACGGACGGGCAGCCCGTCCCGCTCACGGGCGACGACGCCACCGCCACCGTGGTCGTCTTCACCTGCAACCACTGCCCGTACGCGCTCGCGTGGCACGACCGGATCAACGACGTGGCGCGCGACTACGCCGACCGCGGCGTCCGCCTCCTGCAGGTCAACCCGAACGACGCCGCGCGCCATCCGCGCGATTCGCTCGACGCGATGCGCGCCCGCGTCGCGCGCGGGGAGTTCGCCGGGCCGTACCTGCACGACGAGTCGCAGGGGGTCGCGCGCGCGTACGGGGCGCAGACGACGCCCGACGTGTTCGTCGTCGGCCCGGACGGCCGCCTCGCCTACCGCGGCGCGCCCGACGCCGACCACGGCGATCCCACGCTGGGGGCGGAGTGGCTGCGCGACGCGCTCGACGACGTCCTCGCCGGCCGGCCGGTGCGCCGGCCGGAGACGCGCCCGGTCGGCTGCTCGGTGAAGTGGCGGCCGTGAGCCGCCCCGGCGTCGAGCTGCTCTACTGGGACGGCTGCCCGTCGCATCCCGAGGCGCTGGCGGAGCTGCGCGCGGCGCTCGCCGACCTCGGCCGCGACGACGTCGAGGTCGCCGTCCGCCGGGTCGAGGACGACGGGCAGGCCCGGGCCGAGGGCTTCGTGGGCTCGCCGACCATCCGCGTCGACGGCGCCGACGCGTTCCCGCCGGATCCCGCCGAGCCGCCCGCGCTGACGTGCCGGATCTACCGGCTCGCCGACGGCCGCTACTCCCCCACGCCGGATCCCGCGGCGCTCCGCGCGTCGCTGGCGCGGCTGCTCAGCGCACGGTGACGGGCGTGCCGACCGGCATCAGCCGGTCGAGCCGGAGGATGTCCGGGTTGCGCAGGCGCACGCACCCGTGCGAGATGCGTCCTGGTATCAGGTGCGGGAGGCTCGTCCCGTGGATGCCGACGATGCCGCCCGCCGGCCAGTCGGTGAGCTGGTCGGAGTGCGCGTTGGTCCCGAACGCGATCGGGCCGTAGAAGGAGCCCGCGCTGCCGTAGCCGCTCAGGCGCGAGCGGATGTAGTACTCGCCCGCCGGCGTGGGCCACTGCGGCTCGCCGACGCCGACCCGCGCCCGGAAGACGACGCGCCGGTTGCGCACCAGCGAGATGCGGAAGCGCTTCGTGTCGATCCGCAGCCAGGTCCGCACGGGGTGCAGCGGCCCGAGCGCGGACTCCGGGACCCAGCCGGTGGTGTTGTTCGGCCGGATGGGAAGGCGGATCCGCAACCACGGGCGCCCGCGGGCGTCGCGCCGGCGGGCCAGCACCGCGACGAGCTCGTCCGTGCCGTCCTCCGTCGTGAGCCGCAGCCGCGTGAGCGCGCGGGCGCGCGGGTTCGGGCGCACGCGGGCGCGCTCGCGCCGGTTCACGAACGCGAAGTGCGACCGGACGCCGGGCTCGTGGAGGTCCTCGACGACGGGCCGCGCGGGCCGCTCGGGCTCCGGCACGGCCGGCGGCACCGGCTCGGGGGCCGGCACGAGCGGCGGCTCCGGCGCGGGCGGCGGCGCCGGCTC
>DATMVH010000544.1:0-7912 GCA_035563395.1 Solirubrobacteraceae bacterium | reverse complement strand
GGAGGCGCTCGGCGTCGAGCCGCGGCCGCCACGGGACGGCGGCCGTCTCCGGAAGCGCGGCGCCGGGTGCGCTCACCCGCCGGCGATCGGCCGCCGGAGGATCACGAGCTCCGCCTCGAGCGGCAGGTCGCGCACCTGCTCGGCGTGCCCCTCGCCCGTGCTCACCACGGCGTAGTAGCCCGCGTCGAGCTGCTCGCGGAACGCCGCCACCGCCGCCTCGACGCTCGGCCCGTCGCCCGCGGTCCACTCGGCGAGCGTCGTGTGCCCCGTCTGGTCCATGCGGATGAGTCGTGCCATGGCAGCTCCCTTTGTGCGGGTCCGGCTCCGTGCGCTTGGAATGCTACGCGTCCGCAGGGCCGTTCACGTCGGTCTCCACGCGCCTCGATGCGCGAGACGCGGTCCGAACCGAGACGCCCCCGGGCCTTCTGACACGGCGCTCGCGTGCGCCGCCGCGACCGGTGTAGGGTCGCGCTGCCTCACCACTCCAGGAGCCGATGTGATGCTGAAGCTGTCGTTGGCTTTCCTCGTCGTCGTGGCGATCGCCGCCCTCGCGGCGGCTCCCGCGGGTGCGGCCACGGTCAGTGCCGGTCCGCCGCCCACCGTGTTGCCGGGCGACCCGGCCCTCAAGGGCATGGCCGCGGCCGCCGCGCAGTGGACGATCACCGCGAAGCCGGGTCGTGCCACGCGACGCATCGCCCGGCGCTATCGCGCGCGCTCGATCGGCATCCCGCCGACCGCCATCTATCTCGTGCGCAGGGCGTGGGCGCGCCGCATGGTCAGGGATCTCCGGCGCGTCAACGCGTTCATCCAGGCCCAGCCCAACACGCGCGTCCAGCCGAGGCAGGCGGTGCTGCCCGATCCCTTCGACCCCTTCGCGACCTGGCGCACGCTCATCGTCGACCCCGCGCTCGCGCCTCCGGCCGTGTCGTCCGAGAGCCCGCTGCTCGCCCTGATCGACTCGCCGCTCGATCCGGCCCATCCGGAGTTCGCCGGCGGCAACACGCGGATGGAGGGGACCATCCCGGCCCGCGACTCGCACGGCACCGCCACCGCCGCGATCGCGGGTGCACCCAAGAACGACCTGGGCATCACGGGCATCTGGCCCGGCATGCGGGTCCTGAACGTCCCGTCGCCACGGGCCGCGCTGCTCTGCTCGGACGTCGTCGAGCAGATCGGAGCCGCCATCGCGGCGGGCGCGTCCGTGATCAGCCTCAGCCATGGCAGCCGCGAGCGGTGCTTCGCCGAGGAGGTGGTCCTGCAACTCGCCACGGGGCGGGGCATCGTCGTGGTCGCCGCCGCCGGCAACGGCTACGCGGAAGGGAGCCCGCGGGAGTTCCCCGCCGCGCTGCCGCACGTGTTCACGATCGGCGCCGTGGGCCCCGACCTCGCGCCCGCGCCCTTCACCAGCGCCGACTCGACCGTCGACCTCTCCGCGCCGGGCGTCGGGGTGCTCACCGCCGTCCGGCCCGGGGAGGACGGCGATGTCGAGCGGGACGGGTACGCCCTGGTGTCCGGCACGAGCTACGCGGCTCCGATGGTCGCCGCCGCGGCCACGTGGCTGCGCGCCGTCAGGCCCGGCCTCACGGCCGGCGAGGTGACGCAGGTCTTCATCCAGACCGCCCGCGACGTCCTCGAACCGGGCTGGGACGACCGCACCGGCTTCGGCCTGCCCGATCTCCGCGCGGCGCTCGCCGTTCCCCCGCGGGAGATCCCGAAGGATCCCCTCGAGCCCAACGACGAGATCGTGTGGATCGACGGCAGCGCCTTCGCCCGACCGGACCCCGCGCTGGGTCAAGGCAACCGCGACGCGCAGTTCGACGGGACGGTGGCCGCCCTGGAGGACCCCGCGGACGTCTACCGGCTGGTCCTACGGGCGGGAGCGCGGGCGCGCATCAGGGTGAAGCCGCATTACGGCGACGTCGACCTCGCCGTCTACTCGCACGAGACGAGGTCGCTCTCCGACACCCGCGAGCGAATGGCGGAATCGGGTTCGCGCGGCGGGCGGACCGAGCGGGTGACCGTGCGGAATCGCGAGTCTCGTGCTCGCACGGTGTACGTGGCGATCACGCACGTTGAAGGCTCCGGATCCTTCAACTCCTGGTACACGCTCACGCTCGATCGCCGCTGAACCCCGGAGCGCGCTGCCGCCTCAGGCGCCCGCGCCCTCGAGATAGACCAGTCGTTCCTCAGCGGTGAACCCGCGCGTCAGCCGGCTGCGCGCGAGCCGCCTGAGCGCGGGCACGTCGGTGCAGGGAAGGCATGCCTGGAGCTTCACGGTGCCGTCGGCCTCCGCCGTCACGATGTCATGAGCCCTTCCGGTGAACGCGGCGTGCCTGACGGCGCTCGAATGCGGGAGCACGGCGACCTGCTCGCCCGTGCGGACGCTCCACACGCGAGTCGTCAGGTCCTCGGCACCCGTGACGATCCACCGCCCGTCGGCGCTGAAGCCGACCGCGTTGACCTCGCCGGTGTGCTCGCCGAGCCGCCGCGCCGGCGAGGATCGAGCCGACCCGGTGTTCCACAGCAGCGCCTCCGACCCCGCGGCGGTGACCACCCACTTCCCGTCGGAGCTCAGGTCGCTGGCGCTCATGGGCGTCGGCGCTCCGCGGGCACGAGCGGGGAGGCGGAACGTCCGCCGCGTCGCGCCGGTGCGCGCGTCGACCACCCGCGCGACTCCACCAAAGGTGGTCAACAGGACGGAACCGCCGTCGCGACTGAAGGCGACCGACGACACGTCGAAGGCGTACCTGGTCCGTCCGAGCGGCTGCGACCGCCAGCTCCGGAGGTCCCACAGTCGTGGCCGCCCGAAGCCCACGGTCAGGAGGCGCTTCCCGTCGGGCGTGAACGCGACGTCGGCGAGATCGCTCACGGGCAGCCGGCGCGTCCTCCCTGTCTCGACGTCGACGAGGGACGCCACGGGTCGGGAGGCACCCGGCGGCCAGCCCGTGACTGCGGCCAGGGTCGCGCGCGGCGAGACGGCGGCCTGCTCGAACTGCCAGCCGGTCGCGAGCACGCGGCGTCTCCCCGCGTCAGGGTGCCACAGAACCGCGGAGCCGCTGCGGCCCGTCCCCCCGGCGATCACGACGCGCCCGGCGTCGCGACTCACGGCCATCGCCGAGACCGCTGCGCCGAAGCGATGCACCGCGTCACCCACGGCCACGTCCCAGAGCCGCGCCGTCCCGTCCTCGCCGACGCTCAGGACAAAGTCGCCGCCGGGTGTGAACGCGAGGTCGGCGATCGGCTTCGAATGGCCGTGCAACTCGAGGACCTGCCTCCCGCGCCGCGCGTCGATGACGCGAATGGCGCCGTCCTGGCCGCCGGCCGCCACCACCGCTCCGCCGGGGCTGAACGCCGCGGCGGTGACGGCGCTGCTCTGGACGGCCAGCGCAGTCAGCGGCTTCCCCGTCGCGCCCGCGCGCAGGGTCGCCACGCGCGTCGTCGCGGTCAGGAGCCGCGCGCCGTCGTCGCTGAACACGGCCTGGACCACCGGCTCGTAGTCGGGCGCCGTCGTGTACCGCCGCGTGCCGGTGCGGACGGCCCACACGCTGACCCGCCCGCCGGCCCCGGGGGTCGTCACCCACCGCCCGTCGGGGCTGAAGGCGGCAGGCACCTGCGCCATCGTGTCGTCGAACAGCTCGCCGCGCTGGACGAACCGCAGGACGCGCCGGCGATCGTCACGCCACGACCACAGCACGACGCGGTCCAGCTCCTCGACCAGCAGCAGGTCCGGGTCCACCGGGCTGAACGTGGCGCCCAGCGCGTCCTGCGTCGTCAAGCCGCGCACCTCCTCCCCGTCCGCCAGCCGGCGCACCACGACGCCCGCCGAGTCCGTCATCGCGACGAAGCGGCCGTCGCGGCTCATCGACGCGCTCTGCACGCCCTGGCCGAGCGTGCGCGGACGCGATCCGCCATCGACGCTCACGAGCGTCGCGTCGCCGTCTTCGCCGAGCGTGAGAAGCGCACGGCCCTCGCGGACGAACGTCGCGCTCGTCACCGTCCCCCCGGTCTCGATCCGCCGCATGTCGCCCGACTCGGGGTGCCACAGGCGAGCCTCGCCCCGCACCACCACGGCGGCCGTCGCGCCGTCGGGGCTGAACGACACGCGCTGTGCGACGTCCGACGACAGCGCGAGCGCGTCACCGCGCGACGCGACCCGTCGGCCGTCCGGTGCGCGCCGGCGGCACAGGTCGCGGCACGGGCGCGGGCGCCCGCTGCCCAGCGTCGCGCGCACGCGCGACTCAGCCAGGCTCGCGACCAGCGCGTCCTTCGCCTGCCGCGTCTCGTTCTCGTCGATCGCCTCGAGCGAGAGCAGCAGGCTCAGCTCGGGATCGACCGGAAGCTGCGCCTGCGCGCTCGCCGCGAGTCCCTTCGACCGCACGATGCTGTTCTCCTGCGACTGCAGCGCCCGCTCGCGGAGCGAATACACCATGAACGCCGCCAGCCCGACCACCGCGAGCGTGAGCCCGACCGCCACTCGTCGCAGGATCCTGTCGCGGCGCGCCTTCTTGCGAGCCCGCGCCTCGGCGCGCATCCGCGCCGCGTACGCGACCTTCTCGCGCTCCTGCTCGTGGCGGGTGCGCCACTCGAGGATCGCCTCGGCCAGGACGTCGTGGAAGATCTCGTAGCGGTCGACGGCCTCCTCGTCCGGGGGCGGCGGCACCGACCGCAGGATGCGCTGCTCTCCCGTCGAGAGCGCCTCGAGGACGCGCCGGACGTCGGCCTCGTCGCGCTTGCTCCAATACGCGAGGTCGGTCGCGCGGTGGGCGATCTTCGTCTTCGAGGGCGTGACGAGGTAGCGGAAGATGTCCGCGGCGGCCTCCTGATCCCGCTTCTCCAGGCCCTGCAAGGCATCCGTGAGGTGGCTCGAGACGATCGCCTGCGACCCGCCGAGCCCGGTGAGCGTCCGCACGGTCAGCTCGCGCGGGTCCTGGCCCGCGGTCGCGGTCCACAGGCGGTCCATGACGAGTTGGAGGTACGGCGTCTCGACGCGGTCGCCGCCTTCGGAGGGCGACACCACGTCCCCCGGCGCCGCGTGGCCGTCCGCGAGCCGGAGGCGACCGGCCTGCACGTCGTCGAGGACGGCCTCGACGAGCTCGGCGTCGATCGACGCCCGCGGCTCGCCGGGACCGGCCCGGCGGTTGTACTCCTCGATCGGGCGCACGATCGCGGTGCGAGCGGCGTCGCGCTGGAGATAGTCGATGCGGAGGTAGTTGGAGAACAGATCCGGCACGTGACCCTTGAAGCGGTCCAGCCGGGTCCACGCGTCCTCGCGCAGCGACAGGAGGAAGTTGACCCGGAGGTCGACGTCGTTGACGACGCGCGGGAACTCCCCCGCGAACGTCCCCGGGCCGTCCTCGTCGGCGTGGTACAGGAAGTACTCCTCCACCTGGTCGAGCACCACGAGCAGCGTCCGCGCGCGGGTCGTCCAGCCGCGCAAGGTGTCCGTGAAGGAGCGGCCCGGCTCCCACCGGTCGATCGACGCGTCGCCCGACGCCTCCACGACCGAAGCGCGGATCGCGTCCGCGAGCGGAGCGAGCGGCGGGTCGCGCCAGTTGCGGAAGACGGTGAGCGCGAAGCGCGGCAGCTCGAGCGTCGCCGGGCCGTGCCCGCCGCGGCGGCGCGCGCCCGCTGCGACGTTCTCCGCGACCAGGGCGCGCAAGCGCGGCGCGACGCCGGCGAGCAGCACGGAGCTCTTGCCGACCCCGCTCGCGCCGTAGAGGAGCGTGAGGCGCGAGGCGCGCAGGTTCGCGGTGATGATGCGTTGCTCGGCCTCGCGCCCGAAGAACCACTCGGCCTCCGCCTCCGTGTACGGGACCAGACCGACGTACGGGTTCGCGCGCGCCGTCACGGCATCAAGTCCGCCTCTGCTTCCTTGGCCACGTACTCGGCCAGCCGGTCGACGTACTGATCCAGAGGCACGTAGAGGAGGTCGACGTCGCCGCGCCGCGCCCAGAGCTTCTGCTCGATCTCGCTGAGCTGGCCGTTGCCCTGCTCGACCTGGATGGCCCACGACTTCAGGTCGAGCGTGGCCGAGCCCCAGATGCGATGCAGGATCACGCGGAGGTTCCAGTCGCGGAGGCTGTAGCCGAGGAAGAGGAAGTGGCTCTCCGCCATCGCCTCGCGCAAGGTCACGGGGATCTGCTGGCGGATGTCACTCCGCGCGAGGTAGTCGATGTAGTGATCCTCCGTGATCACGTAGCTGTCGTTCTTGGAGCTGAGGCGGTCGACCGCCCCGTGCAGCTTGAGGATCACCGTGCGCTCGGCGCCCGCCAGCGCCGTGTACTCGTTCGGGCGGAGGATCGTGTGGACGCCGTCGTCGTCGCGGTGGATGAAGTGCCCGCACGCGGAGCCCGCCTTGGCCTCGTACCAGAGCAGGTCGAACGCCTCTCCGGCGTCGGCGAAGGCACGCTCGAGCGCGTCGTCGTAGTTCGTCGTGAGCAGCAGCATCGGCGGCGCGTCCCGCTCGCGCAGCAGCCGCGGCATGTCGGCGAGGAAGCGGTGCAGCGCCGTCGGCGGGTAGTCGGCGTCGAACGTGTTGTGCAGGTACTCGTAGAGCGCACCCTCGCCGAGCACCGCCCCGACGTACTGCGAGACGCGCAGCAGGTCGAGGTCGTCCGCGACCGGGTAGCGGCTGCGACGCGCGAGCACCTCGGCGAGCTCCGAGCCGCTCGGCAGGTACTGACCGCGCTGGAACCGGACGCCCTGCGGTCGCCCGCAGAGGTTGGCGCCGGCGCCCAGGAAGGGAACGACGCGACCCGCGAGGAGCCGGCTCGCCACGAGCCAATAGTGGTTGTCGTCCGCCCGCTGGACGCTCAACGGGTCACCGTCCTTGAGCAGCAGTCCTATGTGACTGCGATCCGTCCTTGACGTGGCAACGGTACAGGTGCGGATTGCCACGCGATGGGCAGGTTGCGGACCGCCGGCATGTATCACGGCCGCATCGGGCGATATGGCGGAAACCCGATTGTCGCCGTGCGGACCCTCGCGTGGCCGGCGTCGAATGCCCGCCCGCGTGGACCGTTCGCGCCACGTCCTCCGGACGGCCCGCATGGCCGTAGACGTCGGCCCGTCCTTCCAGCGGTCGACCGCCCGCACCCTGACGCGCGCGACCGCGACCGACGACGAACGGGTCGGCGCGGCCGGCCGAGCCGCCGCCCGTCGTCGACGGCGCCGTCGGCCGTCGAGAACTCGTTGCTCGCCCCGCAGGACCCCATGCTCGAGACCGACATCTCGACGATCTCGGCGGTGCTCGCCCAGGGCGACGAGCCGGTCGAGCACGTCGGCGCCGGTGGCTGTCCGCAGCCGCACGGGCGGCCTGCCCCACGCGCGCGCCCGCTGCCCGCCCGGCAATGTGTGGGGCACATGCACCTCTTCCAGCGCAGGGCCTCACGTGTCATCGCGCGCCGGCGGCGCCACCTCCGCGGACCCGCGGCCGGCCTCGCGGCCGTCGCCGCACTCGCGCTCCTTCCGGGCACGGTGGCCGCGCAGGCGCCGCCGCCGCAGTCCGACGCCCGCTTCGTCGCGACGGAGCTGCCCGACTCGGCCGCCGGTCGCCAGATGGCGTGGTTCCTCGAGGCGTCGGCGCGCCTGCCGATCGCCGAGGAGGAGATTCGCGCGCACTTCGCGCCCTCCTTCTTCGCGGTACCGGGGATCTCCCCCGCACAGCTGAACGCCGGGCTGCGGGCGGCGATCGACCCGGCGGGCGCACGGCTCGTCGGCGTCTCGATCGCCGAGCCCGACGGCCTCGTGGCCGTCGTCTCCGGCGCCGGCGGCAGCGAGCTCGTGGTCACGCTCGTGGTCGGCGACACCGGCCTGATCGAGTACGCGACGCTCCAGCTCGCGATGACCGGCGCGCACGCCGCGCTGCCCGCGCCCAGCGGCGCGGCGGCGGTCGGCACGGACGCGCTCGAGC
>DATMVH010000543.1:0-8798 GCA_035563395.1 Solirubrobacteraceae bacterium | reverse complement strand
GGGTTCTTCGCCGCCGTCGACCGCACGGGCGTCGCGGTCGGCACGGTGGTGGCGCTCGGCTCCGCGCCGGCCATCGCCGGGGTGGCGGGGCGGATCGCGGACGGCGAGCCGCTGACGCGCCGCTGGGCCGTCGCCACCGTGCTCGCCTCCGCGGGCGTCGCGCTGCTCGTGGCGGCTGGCGGCGGGGCGTCCGTCGACCCGCTCGGCGTGGCGCTGGCCGTCGCCGCCGGCGGCGGCTACGCGACCTATACCGTGCTCGCCAAGCGCCTGCTCCGCGCCGGCCACGCGCCCGAGCGCGTGATGGCCGCGTCGTTCGGCCTCGCGGCGCTGCTCCTCGCGCCCGTCCTCGCCCTCGGCGACACGAGCTGGCTCCTCACCGGGGACGGCATCGCCCTGGCGCTGTTCCTCGGCGCGATCCCCACCGCGCTCGCCTACGTCCTCTTCGCGCGAGGACTGCGGTCGCTCACGCCGGGGGAGACGGCCACGCTCACGCTCGCGGAGCCGCTGACGGCCACGGGCCTCGGGATCCTCGCCCTCGGCGAGCGGCCGGGCGCGCTCGCCGCCGCCGGGGCGGGGCTCGTGCTCGCCGGCCTGCTGGCGCTGGCGGCGCCGGCGCGCCGGGGGTATGGTCGCCCGGACCCCGTCCCCGCCCGCTCGTGACCGACCGGCTCACCCTGCAGCGCGTCTCGACGGTGGACGCCATCGCCGCCGCCCTGCGCACGCGCATCCTCGACGGCGAGCTCGCCCCGGGCGAGCGCCTGCGGGAGAGCGACCTGACGGAGGCCTACGGCGTCGCGCGCCATTCGCTCCGGGCGGCCCTGCGCGCGCTCGCCGCGGAGGGGCTCGTGACCATCGAGCCGCACCGCGGCGCGACCGTCGCGCGCCTCACCGCCGAGGAGGCCGCGCCGCTGTTCGAGCTCCGCGCGGCGCTCGAGCTCGAGGCGGCGCACCTCGCGCTCGAGCGCCACGACGGCCGGCTGCCGAAGGCCGTCCGGGACGCGGTGCGCCTCATGGCGGCGGTGTGCGCCCAGGCCGCGCCGCCGTGGAGCGCGGTGGTCGACGCGCACGCCGCCGTCCACGGCGCGCTCGTAGCGGCGGCGCAGAGCCCGCGGCTGCAGCGCGCGTACGAGGCGCTCGCCGCGGAGATGCGGCTGTTCGTGATCCAGCTCCGGCCGAGCTGGTCGCTCGACCGCATGGCCGAGCACCACGACCGCCTCATCGCCGAGCTCGAGCGGGAGGGCCCGCCGGCCCTGCGCCGCCACCTCGACGAGGGCCGCGAAAGCATCGCCTCGGGCTGACCGGAGCCGTCGGGAGCCGCTGCTAGGGTCCCGCCCCGACTGAACGTCCTTTAACCCGGTCCCGCGAGGCCAGGAAGGAACACAGCTTGAGCGAGCCCAAGGTCGTCCTCGACGAGGACGACATCCGGCGCACACTCGTGCGGATCGCGCACGAGATCGTCGAGAAGAACCCGGACGGGCGCGTCGCCCTCGTCGGGATCCACCGCCGCGGCGCGCACCTCGCCACGCGGCTGCACCGGCTGGTGTCCGACCTGCTCGACGAGGACGTCCCCGCGGGCGACATCGACATCGCCTTCTACCGCGACGACCTGGCCACGCGCGAGGCGCCGATCGTGCACTCCAGCCACCTGCCGTTCCGGCTCGAGGACCACACGGTCGTGCTCGTGGACGACGTCCTGTTCACCGGCCGCACCGTCCGCGCGGGGATCGACGCGCTGTTCGACTACGGCCGCCCGGCTCGCGTCCAGCTCGCCGTGCTCGTGGACCGCGGCCACCGCGAGCTGCCCATCCGCCCCGACTACGTGGGCAAGAACCTGCCGACCCATCGCGGCGAGCGCGTGAACGTCCGCGTCGAGGAGCTCGACGGGGCGGACGAGGTCACCATCACGAGCCGCCGGGAGGTCCCCGCCTGATGCGCCACCTGCTGTCCATCGAGGATCTGGACCGCGCGGCGATCGAGCGCATCCTCGACCGCGCGAAGTCGTTCACGGAGGTCTCCGAGCGCGAGGTCAAGAAGGTGCCGGCCTTGCGCGGCCGGCGGGTCCTGAACCTCTTCTACGAGGCGTCCACGCGCACGCGCTCGTCGTTCGAGCTGGCCGCCAAGACGCTCAGCGCCGAGGTCGTCAACTTCGTCTCCAGCGGGTCGAGCGTCGAGAAGGGCGAGTCGCTGAAGGACACGGTCCAGACCCTGAGCGCCTACCGGCCCGACCTGATCGTGGTCCGCACGCCGCACGTCGGCGCCGCGGAGCTCGTCGCGCGCTGGAGCCCCGCGGCGGTCGTGAACGCCGGCGACGGCAAGCACGAGCACCCGACGCAGGCGCTGCTCGACGTCTACACGCTGCGCGAGCGGCTCGGGTCCCTCGACGGCGCCTCGATCTGGATCGTCGGCGACGTCCTGCACTCGCGCGTCGCCCGCTCGAACATCCAGGCCTTCACCATGCTCGGCGCGCACGTGACCGTGTGCGGCCCGCCGACGCTCATCCCGCGCGGGATGGAGGCGCTGGGGTGCGACGTCGCCTACGCGCTCGACCGCCTTCCCGAGGCCGACGTCGTCTACGCGCTGCGCATGCAGAAGGAGCGCATGACGGAGTCCTTCGTCCCGTCGCTGCGCGAGTACGCGGCCCGCTACCAGATCCACGGCCGCCGGCTCGGCGCCCGGCAGGTGCTGATGCACCCCGGGCCGGTGAACCGCGGCGTGGAGCTCGCGGCGGAGGTCATCGAGTCGCCGCAGGCCGTGATCGGCCAGCAGGTCGCGGCCGGCGTCGTCGTCCGCATGGCGGTGCTCTACGAGCTGCTCGCCGGCCGGGCGGCGCCCGACCGCGCCCCTTCCCTCCCGACCCCGCAGCCGGCGTGAACCCCGCCGTGCCCACCACCGGCGGGGCCGAGCCGCTCGTGCATCGCGCCCAGCCGCCCGCGGACCTGCTCGTCCGCGGCGCCCACGCGCTGGACCCGCGGACGGGCGTCGACGCGCCGCTCGACGTCCTCGTCCGTGACGGCGAGATCGCGGAGCTCGGCGCCCCCGGCACGCTCGAGGCGCCGGACGGCGCGGAGGTCCTCGACGGGGAGGGGCGGCACCTCTTCCCCGGTTTCGTCGACCCGCACGTCCACCTCCGCGTTCCCGGGCAGGAGCACAAGGAGGACCTCGACTCGGGCACGCGCGCGGCGGCGGCCGGCGGCTTCGTCGCCGTCGTGGCGATGCCGAACACGGACCCGGCGGTCGACGACGCGACGGTCCTCGGGTCCCTGCGCGAGGCGGCGCGCCGCGAGGCGCGCATCCCCGTCGGCTTCATGGCGTCCGTCACGCGCGGGCTCGCCGGCGAGGCGCTGACGGAGATGGCGGAGTTGCGCGACGCCGGCGCGCTCGGCTTCACGGACGACGGCAAGCCCGTGCACCGCGCCGCGATCCTGCGGCGCGCGCTCCAGTACCAGCGGCTGTGCGGCGGCGTGCTCGCGCTGCACGAGGAGGACCCGTCGCTCAGCGGGGCCGGGGTGATGCACGAGGGCGAGGTGTCGGCGCGGCTCGGGCTCGCCGGCATCCCGTCGATCTCCGAGTCGACGATGATCGCCCGCGACGCGGCCATCGCCGGCTACGAGGGCGGGCGCATCCACGTGCAGCACCTGTCGGCGCTCGAGTCGGTCGAGGCCGTCGCCGTCGCCAAGGCGAACGGCGTCGCCATCACCGCCGAGGCGTCGCCGCACCACCTGACGCTGACGCACGAGGCGATCCGCGAGCGGCTCGACACGCGGCTCAAGATGAACCCGCCGCTGCGCGCGGAGCGCGACCGCCAGGCGCTCGTCGCGGGCCTGCGCGACGGGACGATCGACTGCATCGCCACGGACCACGCGCCGCACGCGCGCGAGGAGAAGGAGGTGCCGTTCGAGGAGGCCCCGATGGGCACCACGGGCCTGGAGACGGCGTTCGCCGCCGTGCTCACCGACCTCGTCGTCCCGGGCGTCCTCCCGCTGGCGCTCGTGGTGGAGAAGCTGAGCGCCGGCGCCGCCGTCGTCGGCCTCCCGTTGCCCGCCATCGCCGTGGGCCGTCCCGCCGACCTGTGCCTCGTCGACCTCGACGCGGCGTGGGAAGTGGGGGAGGCCGGCTACGAGTCGCGGGCCGAGAACTGCTGCTTCGCCGGGCGCACGCTGCGCGGGCGGGTGCTCGCCACCGTCGCGGCCGGCGCCGTCGTCTACCGGGAGCGGGCGTTCGCCCTGAGCGCGGCATGACCGGCGCGTACGTGCTGCTCGAGGACGGCGTCCGCTTCGACGGCGAGGCCTGCGGCGCGCCCGGGCCGGCGATCGGCGAGGTGGTCTTCACCACCGGCATGTCGGGCTATCAGGAGTCCGTCACCGATCCCTCGTTCCACGCCCAGCTCCTCACCTTCACGGCGCCGATGGTGGGCAACTACGGCGCGAGCGACGCGGCGATGGAGTCCGCCTGGGCGCACGCCCGCGGCGCCATCATGCGGGAGGCGGTCAACGCCGCCGACGCCCCGAGCGCGGAGCTCGGCTGGCTCGACTGGCTGCGCGAGCGCGGCGTGCCCGGCATCACCGGCGTGGACACGCGGGCGCTCGTCCGCCACATCCGCGACGCGGGCTCCATGCTCGGCGGCATCTTCCCCGCCGCGGTCGAGGAGGAGGAGGCGCGCCGGCTGATCGCCGCCGAGCCGCCCATGACCGGGCGCGACCTCGCCCGGGAGGTGACCCCCGCCGCCCCGAAGGTCTACGCGGGCGACGGCAGCGGCCCGCGGATCGTCGCGCTCGACACGGGGATCAAGGCCTCGATCATCCGCAACTTCACCGGCCGCGGCGCGACGCTGGAGCTGTTGCCGTGCACGACGTCCGCCGAGGAGGTGCTGGCGCGCGGGGCCGACGGCATCTTCCTCGTGCCCGGGCCGGGCGACCCCGCCGCGATGGGCTACCTCGTCGACACCGTGCGCGCCCTGATCGGCCGCACGCCGGTGTTCGGGATCTGCCTCGGCCACCAGATCCTCTCCCAGGCGGTTGGCCTGGAGACCTTCAAGCTGCCGTTCGGGCACCGCGGCGGGAACCACCCGGTCAAGGACGTGCGGACGGGACGGATCGCCATCACCTCGCAGAACCACGGCTTCGCGGTCCGCGGGGAGGCCGGCGTGCCGCTGGAAACGGACTTCGGCGAGGCGATGCTCACCCACGTGAACCTCTACGACGGCACGATCGAGGGGATCCGCCTCCTCGAGGTCCCGGCCGGCTGCGTGCAGTACCACCCCGAGGCGGGCCCGGGACCGCACGACTCGCTCGGGCTGTTCGACGAGTTCATCGAGGAGATCGAGGCGGCCTCTCCGCATGCCTAGGCGCGACGACCTGTCGAAGATCCTCGTCCTCGGCTCGGGGCCGATCGTCATCGGCCAGGCGGCGGAGTTCGACTACTCCGGCGCGCAGGCCTGCAAGGTGCTGCTCGAGGAGGGCTACGACGTGGTCCTCCAGAACTCGAACCCGGCGACGATCATGACCGACCCGGAGTTCGCGACGGCCACCTACGTCGAGCCGCTGCTGCCCGAGGTCGTGGCGCGGGTGATCGAGCGCGAGCGGCCGGACGCCCTGCTGCCGACCCTGGGCGGCCAGACCGCGCTCAACCTCGCCAAGGCGCTGTACGAGGACGGAACGCTCGCGCGGTTCGGCGTCGAGCTGATCGGGGCGACGTACGAGGCGATCTGCCGCGCCGAGGACCGCGAGGCCTTCGACGCCACGATGCGGGCGGCCGGCCTGCGCACGGCCCGCAACACGATCGCCACGGACCTGTCGCAGGCGCGCGTCGCGCTCGAGGCCTTCGGGCTCCCGCTGATCGTCCGGCCCGCCTTCACGCTCGGCGGCCGCGGCGGCGGCATCGCCCGCACGGAGGAGGAGTTCCAGCAGGTCGTCGCCCGCGGCCTCGCCGCGTCGCCGATCGGGCAGGTGCTGATCGACGAGTCCGTGCTCGGCTGGGGGGAGTTCGAGCTCGAGGTGATGCGCGACGGCGCCGACAACGTCGTCGTCGTCTGCTCGATCGAGAACGTCGACCCGATGGGCGTCCACACGGGTGACTCCGTGACCGTCGCGCCGCAGATGTCGCTGACGGACCGCCAGTACCAGAAGCTGCGCGACCAGGCGATCGCCGTCATCCGGGCCGTGGGGGTCGAGACCGGCGGCTCGAACGTCCAGTTCGCGGTCAACCCCGCGACGGACGAGATCGTCGTGATCGAGATGAACCCGCGGGTGTCGCGCTCCTCGGCGCTCGCCTCGAAGGCCACCGGCTTCCCGATCGCCAAGATCGCCGCGCGGCTCGCCGTCGGCTACCGGCTCGACGAGATCCCGAACGACATCACGAAGCGCACGCCGGCCTCCTTCGAGCCGGCGATCGACTACGTCGTCGTGAAGTGGCCGCGGTTCGCGTTCGAGAAGTTCCCCGGCGTCGACGACCGGCTCTCCACGCACATGAAGTCGGTCGGCGAGGTGATGGCCATCGGGCGCACGTTCAAGCAGGCCTTCGCCAAGGCGATGCGCTCGCGCGAGCTCGACGCCCCGCCGGCGCTCGGCGGCGACCTGCTCGCGCGGCTCGAGGTGCCGGCTGCCGACCGCTTCGACGTCCTGCTGGAGGCCTTCCGGCGCGGCGCGAGCGAGGCCGACGTGCGCGCGCGCACGTCGATCGACCCGTGGTTCCTGCGCGAGCTGCGCGAGCTCGCGGTCGATCCGGAGGCGGCCGAGCGCGGCGTGCGGACCTACCGGGCGGTCGACACGTGCGCGGCGGAGTTCGAGGCCGAGACGCCGTACTACTACTCGGCGCTCGAGCGGCCGCCGGCGCGCCACGAGATCGTGCGCGGGGACCGCCCGAGCGTGATGATCCTCGGCTCGGGCCCGAACCGGATCGGCCAGGGGATCGAGTTCGACTACTGCTGCGTGCACGCCGCCATGACCGTGCGCGAGGCGGACCGCGACGCGGTGATGGTCAACTGCAACCCGGAGACCGTCTCCACGGACTACGACACCTCCGACCGCCTGTACTTCGAGCCGCTGACGCTCGACGACGTCCTCGCCATCGTCGAGGTGGAGCGGCCGGAGGGCGTGATCGTGCAGTTCGGCGGCCAGACGCCGCTCAAGCTCGCCGCCGGGCTGGCGCAGCCCGGCGTGCCGCTGCTCGGCACCTCGCCCGAGGCCATCGACCTCGCCGAGGACCGCGGTCGCTTCGGCGCCCTGCTCGACGGCCTCGCCCTCAAGGCGCCGCCGTACGCCACCGCGCACGGCGCCGCGGCCGCGCTCGCCGCCGCCCCGGGCGTCGGCTTCCCGCTGCTCGTCCGGCCGAGCTACGTCCTCGGCGGGCGCGCCATGGAGCTCGTCTACTCGACGGACGCGCTCGCGGACTACCTCGCGCGCACGGGGGCGAACGGCGGGCGCGAGATCTTCCTCGACCGCTTCCTCGAGAACGCCATCGAGGTCGACGTGGACGCCATCTGCGACGGCGAGGACGTCTGGATCGGCGGCATCATGCAGCACGTCGAGGAGGCCGGGATCCACTCCGGCGACTCGGCCTGCGTGCTGCCGCCGCACTCGCTCGGCGGCGAGATGCTGCGCGAGATCCGCGCGGCCACGCGCGCGATCGCGCTCGAGCTCGGCGTCGTCGGCCTGCTCAACGTGCAGTACGGGGTCCTCGGCGACGACCTCTACGTGATCGAGGCCAACCCGCGCGCGTCGCGGACCGTCCCCTTCGTGTCCAAGGCGACGGGGCTGCCGCTGGCCAAGCTCGCGTGCCGGGTGATGCTGGGCGAGAAGCTCGAGGCGATGGACCTGCCGGACGACCCGTGCGGCGACCACGTGTCCGTCAAGGAGGCGGTGCTCCCGTTCGACCGCTTCGCCGGGACGGACGCGCTGCTGGGCCCGGAGATGCGCTCCACGGGCGAGGTGATGGGCGTCGCGCCCGACTTCCCGGCGGCCTTCGCGAAGGCGCAGGCCGCGGCGGGCGCGCGGCTGCCGCAGGGCGGGACGGCGTTCCTCAGCGTCACCGACTCCGACAAGCCCGCGGTGGTGGGCGTCGCGGTGCAGCTGCACGACCTCGGATTCCGGATCGTGGCCACGCGCGGCACGGCGGCGGCGATCTCGCGCATGGGCATCCCGGCGGAGCGGCTCAACAAGCTCGGCGAGGGTTCGCCGCACGTGGTCGACGAGATCGAGCGCGGCGGCGTCGAGCTCGTCATCAACACGCCGACGGGCACGGCGGCGCGCGCGGACGGCTACGAGATCCGCCGCGCGGCGATCGCGCGCGGCGTCCCCTGCATCACGACGATCGCCGGCGGCATGGCGGCTGCGCGCGCCATCGCGGCCGCGCGGCAGGGGACCTGGGAGGTCCGCTCGCTGCAGGAGATCCACGGGACGAGCGGGACCGCGGCGGTCCCGGGGTGAGCGCGGTGGGAGCGGACGGCCGCGCGCTCGCCCCGCTGGGCCGGCGCCGGGTCGAGGTCGCCGCGGTCGGCTCCCACGGCGCCTACACCGTCCTCTCGGCGGGCGACCCGGACGGCCCGGCGCCGGATCCCGGGCAGTTCTACATGCTCGCCGCGGCGGAGCGCTGGGGCGGCGGGGACGGCGAGCGCCCGTTGCTGCCGCGCGCGTTCTCGGTGATGCGCGCCCATCCCGACGGCACGCTGGACTTCCTGCTCGAGGACGTCGGCCCCGGCACCGCGCGACTGTGCGAGCTGCGCCCCGGCGACGGCCTCTGGATGCTCGGCCCGCTCGGGCGCGGCTTCGTGCCGCCGCGCGAGGGCCGGCGGCCGATCCTCG
>DATMVH010000542.1:0-10799 GCA_035563395.1 Solirubrobacteraceae bacterium | reverse complement strand
TGGGGCGACGAGGCGGCCGGAAACGAGGCGCTCGCGGCCGCGCGCGCACGCACGGCGCCGGACGTCGTGGCCGGCGCGCTGCGGGACGTGTACGGCCCGTGACGCCGGCGAGCGCTACGGTGGGAGGCCCCCCCGGACGATGCACGGTTCCATTCCCGACCACGGGACGACGCCGGCCACGCTGAGCGACGTCCTCGCCGGACTCACCGCCGGCCGCGACGCCACGGCGATCGCCGAGGCGGTCGTCCGCGCCGCCCGCGAGCACCTCGGCATGGAGGTCGCGTTCCTCTCCGAGTTCGTGGGCGACCGGCAGGTGTACCGCGTCGTCGACGGCCACGGCAGACGGTTCGGCACGGAGCCGGGCGAGAGCATCGCCCTGGAGGACAGCTACTGCGCGCGCGTCGTGCGCGGCACGCTCCCCAACGCGATCCCCGACACGCGCGACGACCCGCTGACGAGCCACCTCCCACCGACCGCGGACGCGGGAATCGGCGCCTACATCGGCGTGCCGGTGCGGCTGGCCGACGGCCGGCTCTACGGCACCCTCTGCGGGTGCAGTCACGAGCCGGCGAACGTGCAGGACCGCGACGTCGGGGTGATGGAGGCGCTCGCCGCGGTCATCGCCGACGTGCTGTCGCGCGACCCGCATCGCCACGGGGAGCGGCGGCGCCACGCCGCCCAGATCGCCCGCGCGCTCGACGACGGCGCGGTGCGCATGGCCTTCCAGCCGATCCTGCGCCTCCACGACGGCTCCGTCGTCGGCTACGAGGCGCTCGCGCGGTTCGACGGCCAACCGCCGACCCGGCCGCCGGACGAGTGGTTCGCCGCGGCGTGGGAGATCGGGGTGGGGACGGAGCTCGAGCTGCTCGCCGTGCGTACCGCGGCGCGGGCGCTCGAGCGGCTGCCCGGCGACGCCTACGTCTCGGTGAACGCCGACGCGCGGACGATCATGTCGGCGGGCTTCGCGGGCGCCGTGGCGGGGTGCGACACGCGCCGGCTCATGATCGAGCTGACGGAGCACGCGCCGGTGCGGGAGTACGAGCCGCTGATCGCGGCGATGGCGGCGCTGCGACGGCGCGGCGTGCGCTTCGCCGTGGACGACGCGGGCGCCGGCTACTCGGGGCTCAACCACATGGTGCGCGTGGCGCCGGACGTGATCAAGCTCGACCGCTTCCTGATCGCCGGCGTGCACGAGGACCCGGCGAGGCGGGCGCTGACCGCCTCGGCCGCGGTGTTCGCCGCCGAGACCGGGACCACCGTGGTGGCCGAGGGGATCGAGACCGAAGCGGAGATGGCGACGCTCCGGGCGGCGGGGATCGACTACGGGCAGGGCTTCCACCTCGGGCGCCCGGCGGCGCTCGACGTGGTGGCGGGAAGCGAACGCCGGTTCCGGCGCTGATTCCGGGGCGCGCGGCGCGGATGCGGCCGCGCGGCGCGGAGTGCGTCTCAGCGGCGCGGCGCCAGCCAGGAGCCGTCGTCGTACCGGGCGGGCGAGGCGTCGATGCGCTTGAAGTCGGTGCGGCTGTCGGCGACGAGGTCGGAGACGGCGCGGCGGAGGCGGCTGAGCGTGGTCATGGCCATCCAGTCGTTTGGGGGAACGGACGCGACGACACCGGAAGCGTCGCACCGGGGCGCGTTCCGCACCAAGGGGCCAGCAGGCGGGTAGCCGGGGCGGCTCGCCCCCACGCGGGTACGGCTGGCCGCAGCCACGCGGTAGCGTCTTCGGGCGATGCCCGACCGCGATCTCGTCTGGTCCAGCACGGACGGCGACCTGCGCCGCGCGCGGGCGCCGCGCACGCCGGCGCGACCGCCGGCGAGCGGGCGCGTGAAGGTCCGGCGCGAGATCGCGGGACGCCGCGGCAAGGCGGTGACGACCATCTCCGGCGTGCCGCTCGACGACGCGCGGCTGCGGGAGCTCGCCGGGCGGCTGAAGAAGCGCTGCGGCGTCGGCGGATCCGCCAAGGACGGCGTCATCGAGCTGCAGGGCGACCATCGCGACGCGGTCGTCGAGGTGCTGCGCGCCGACGGCTACGACGTCGTCCTCGCCGGCGGCTGACGGCCCTCGCGCGCCGCGCCCCGGCGCTTCCGGATGCCCGTCCTGGGACCCGGCGGACGCCCGCGCCCGCCGCCTGCAAGACTCGCGCCCATGCTCGAGCGACGGACGAAGATCGTGGCCACCCTCGGTCCGGCGACCGACCCGCCGGGCGTGCTGGACCAGCTCATCGAGGCGGGCCTCGACTGCGCCCGCTTGAACTGCTCCCACGGCACCCACGACGACCTTCGCCGCCGCGCCGCCGACGTCCGTGACGCGTGCGAGCGCGCCGGCCGTCCGATCGGCATGCTCTTCGACCTCCAGGGCCCCAAGCTGCGCCTCGGAGCCGAGACCACCGCCCGGACGGTGGAGCCCGGGGCGGTGCTCGTCTTCGCGGGCGCGCCGGCGTCCGAGCACCGGGTGGCCGTCGACTTCGACAAGTTCGCCGCACTCGTCACGGAACGCTCGGAGATCGTCATCGGCGACGGCGCGCCGCGCTTCCGCGTGGAGCGCATCGACGGCGGGGACGTGACCGCCCGCGCGGTCTCGCCCGGCCCGCTCGCGCCGCGCAAGGGCATCAACGTCACGCACGCGCGGCCCGAGCTGCCCGCGATCACCGAGAAGGACGTCGCCGACCTCGCGCTCGCGGCCGAGCTCGGCGCCGACTTCGTCGCGCTGTCGTTCGTCCGCTCGGCGGCGGACATCGCGCAGCTGCGGACCCTCATGGAGGAGATGGGCGGGCGTGCCCGCGTCGTCGCCAAGATCGAGAAGGTCGAGGCCTACGAGAACCTCGACGAGATCATCGCCGTCTCGGACGGGCTGATGGTGGCGCGCGGCGACTACGGCGTCGAGGCCGGCGTCGCGCGCGTCCCGCTGATGCAGAAGGACACCATCTACCGGGCCACGCAGGAGGGCAAGTTCGTCATCACCGCGACGCAGATGCTCGAGTCGATGATCCACGCCGCCGAGCCGACGCGGGCGGAGGCGACGGACGTCGCGAACGCCGTCATCGACGGCACGTCGGCGGTGATGCTGTCGGCCGAGACGAGCGTCGGCGCCTATCCGATCGCCGCCGTGCGCGCCATGGCCGAGATCGCCGAGGCGGCGGAGGAGGCGCCGGTCATCCACGGGCGGGCGCGCCGCCAGGCGGTTCCGGGCCGGACCGGCGAGGCGATGATGCAGGCGGCGGTGGAGATCGCCGACGCCCTGGACGCGGCGGCGCTGATCGTCCCGACCGCCACGGGCGGCGCGCCGCGCGCATGCGCGAAGTACCGCCGCCGCCGCCCGATCGTCGCGCTCGCGCACCAGCCCGGCGTCGCGAATCAGCTCACGCTCGAGTGGGGGGTCTATCCCGCGCACATGCCGAGCGCCGCGAGCGTCGACGAGATGATCGAGTCGGCGCTGACGGCGGCGCGCGACTTCGCCGGACTGGCCCCCGGCGCGCAGGTCGTGCTCACCGCGGGGCGGCGCACGGGCACGCCGGGCGGCACGAACCTCGTGATGGTGCGCGAGATCCCCTGACCCTCCGCGGAGCGGGCGCGGCCGCGACGTCAGGCCGACCGCGAGTGCGTCGGGGCCGACGCCCGCACCATCACGTCGGCGGGCGCGTCCTCGAGCTCGCGGACCACGGCGACCACGACGTCCTGCAGCTTCCAGTCGAGCGCGGAGATGCGCGCGGTGGCGTCCTCGACGCGATCCAGCAGATCGGCCTCGTCGCGCGGGACGGCGAGCACCTCGACGCTCAGGACGTGCCCGAGCTCGCGCATCCGGATCGCGGACTCCTGCACCCAGTCGAGCTCCGCGACGGTGCGGTGCACCTCGCCGACGAGCGGGTGCACGCCGCTCTCGTCGTCGCGGCGCGGGCGCCCGTCGAGGATGTCCTTGACCGCCGCGCTGGTGTACGTCAGTCCGTCGCGCGCGATGTCGAGGCCGATGACGATCGCCGCCGCGGCGTCCATCCACCACAGGCCGAAGCCGATGCCCACCACGCCGGCGAGCGCGGCCCCGGCCGTCATCCAGTCGGCGCGGTTCATCTTCGCGTCGGCGTGCAGCACCTTGTCGTGCAGGTCGGCGGCGAGCTGCTTCTTGATCCGGCCGAGGATCACCGCGGGGATCGCCGACCATAGGAGCGCCGCGATCATCAGCCAGCCCAGCCACACCTGCCAGTCGAACAGCTCCACCATGCCGATCGGCGGGTGATCGCCGTGCAGCAGCTTCAGGGTCGACTCGACGACCAGGAAGCCGCCCATGGACAGCAGCGCGAGCGACGCGATGAGGTACGCGACCTCGACCGCGCGGTGATAGCCGTAGGGGAACGACGCGTCGGGGCGCTTGTGGCGGACGCGCGCCGCGACGAGGAAGGCGATCGGCGGCGCGAGGCTGAGCACGTCCTCCAGCCACGCGCCCTTCATCGCCTGGGAGCTGCCGAGCGTGAAGAACAGCGCGACGATCGCGCTCAGCAGGTAGGCGATCGAGATCCACTCGAGCCGGACCGCGCGCCGGTACACCGGCACGAGCTCGGGCGGCAGCTCCGATCCGGCGGGGAACCTCACGGGCGGCCCTCGCGCGCGAGGATGGCGGCGGCCTCCGCCTCGCGGTCGAGCAGGAACCGCTCGAGCGCGACGAGGAACGCGTTCTCGCCCATCGAGACGGCCATCGCGTGCTCGTGCTCGTCGAGCTCGGCGTCCGTGCGGACGAGGCCCAGGTCGTCGAGCAGGTAGTCCGGCACCGCGGCCGGCCCGCCGGCGCCCGCCAGGTCGTCGACCGGGCGCACGATCGCGTCCGTGTCCTGCTCGAGCTTCGCGGCCTCCGGCGAGTTGGCCTCGACGGCGATGCGCGCGCCGGCGAGGTCCTCGGAGAGCCGCTCCGCGGTGCGCTCGTCGGGCGCGGCGATGACCACCTGCGTCGTCAGGTAGGGCCGTGTGAGCGCCGCCACGCGCCGCCACTCCGACTGGCGGGTGAGCCCGGCGACGACGACGTCCAGCTGCCGGCCCTGCAGCGCCTCCATGAGGTCGGACTCCGTTCCGGGCACCCATTCCACGCGGGCGCCGATGGTCGCGGCGAAGCGCTCGAGGAGCTCGACTTCGACCCCGCTCGGCGGCGTCCCCTCCGGGACCCGCACCCACGGGTCCGACTCGGCGACGCCGACGCGCATGACGCCGCCGCGCACGCGGTCGAGCGTCCCCGCGGGATCGCGCGGATAGTCGCATCCGGCGAGCAGCCCCACGGCGACCACCGCGAGCCACCGATGTCGCATGCCTGTCGTGTGCCCCCGCGCCGCACGCGGCATGCACGGCCGCGCTCTGCGTGATCAGAGCAGCGCGGCGCCGCTCACGCCGAGGCGGCGCGTCACGCCGCGCAGGTCGAGCGTCCGCGGCGCCTCGGCGGCGATCCGCTCGTGGTCGACGCCCGGGTGCGCCGTGACGATCACCGCGAGGTCGCACGCCCCGGACGGCTCGACGCTGCGCAGCCCGAGCTGCGGCAACTCGGGGACGTGCGGGTCGTGGTACGCGACGTCGCCGCCGCGCTCGAGCAGCAGCTCGATGATGCGCAGCGCCGGCGACTCGCGCAGGTCCCCGACCCCGGCCTTGTAGGAGACGCCGACGAGCAGGATGCGCGAGCCGCGCACGGGCTTCGCGGCGTCGTTGAGCGCGCGCTCGATCTTCTCCAGGCAGAAGAGCGGCATCTGCTTGTTCACCTTGCCCGCGAGCTCGATGAACTCCGTGGAGAGGTCGTACTCGCGCGCCTTCCAGGTGAGGTAGAACGGATCGACCGGCAGGCAGTGGCCGCCCATGCCCGGCCCCGGCTGGAACGGCATGAACCCGAACGGCTTGGTGGCCGCGGCGTCGACGACCTCCCAGATGTCGATCCCCATCCGGTCGGCGAGGATCGCCATCTCGTTCACCAGGGCGATGTTCACCGAGCGGAAGATGTTCTCCAGCAGCTTGGCGAGCTCGGCGACCTCCGGGGTGCTCACGGGAACGAGCTGGTCGCAGACGCGGCCGTAGACCTCGGTCGCCCGCTGCGTGCACGCGGGCGTGAGCCCGCCGACGATCTTCGGCGTGTTGCGCAGCGTGTAGTCCGTCCGGCCCGGGTCGACGCGCTCGGGGGAGAAGGCGAGGTTGAAGTCGCGCCCCGCGACCAGCCCGGACTCCTCGAGGAGGGGGACGAGGTGCTCGCGGGTGGTTCCCGGGAACGTCGTCGACTCGAGGACGATGAGCTGGTCGCGGCGGACGGTCGCGGCGAGCGCCCGGGCGGCGCTGAGCAGCGGGCCGAGGTCGGGCTCGCGGTTGCGCGTCAGCGGCGTGGGGACGCAGACGAGGATCGCCTCCGCGCCGGCGAGCGCGGACGCGCGGGTGGTGAACTCGCAGCGGTCGAGCACCGCGGCGACGCGCTCGGACGGGATGTCCTCGACGTGCGAGCGGCCGGCCGACAGCGCGGCGACCTTGCCCGGATCGACGTCGAGCCCGACCACGCGCTCGCCGGCCTCCGCGAAGGCGACCGCGAGCGGGAGGCCGACGTAGCCGAGGCCGACGATCCCGATGCTCATGCCATTCCTCCCGATCCGCGCGCCAGCTTCTCGTGGTCAGCATCCACCATGAGCCGGATGAGCTGCTCGAAGCTCGTCGTCGGCTCCCAGCCGAGCTCGCGCTTCGCCTTGCTCGCGTCCCCCACCAGGAGGTCGACCTCCGCGGGGCGCTTCAGCGCGTCGTCGATGACGACGTGGCGCTCCCAGTCGACGCCGGCCTGGTCGAAGGCGATCTCCACGCAGCGGCGGACCGTGTTGGTCTCGCCCGTGGCGATCACGTAGTCCTCCGGGGTGTCGCGCTGGAGCATCCTCCACATCGCCTCGACGTAGTCGCGCGCGTAGCCCCAGTCCCGCTTGGCGTCGAGGTTGCCCAGCCGCAGCTCGTTCACCAGTCCGAGCCGGATCGCCACCGCGTGCCAGGTGATCTTGCGTGTCACGAACTCCAGCCCGCGACGGGGCGATTCGTGATTGAACAAGATTCCCGACGACAAGTGCATGTCATATGACTCACGGTAATTCACCGTGATGAAATGCCCGTACGCCTTCGCCACGCCATACGGTGAACGCGGGTAGAACGGGGTGGACTCGGTCTGCGGGGTCTCGCGGACCTTGCCGAACATCTCGCTGGAGCTGGCCTGGTAGAAGCGCGCCTCCGGGCAGGCCTCGCGCAGCGCCTCGAGCATCCGCGTGACGCCCACGCCGGTGAACTCCGCCGTGAGCGTCGGCTGGATCCAGGACACCGCGACGAACGACATGGCGGCGAGGTTGTAGACCTCGTCGGGCTCGGAGGCCCGCAGCGTGTCGACGAGCGACCGCTGGTCCAGCAGGTCGCCCTGGTGCAGGGTGATGCGGTCGCGGATGTGCTCGAGGCGCTCGAACTTCTCCGTCGAGGCGCGGCGGACCATGCCGTGCACCTCGTAGCCGCGCTCCAGCAGCAGGTCGGCGAGGTAGGAGCCGTCCTGGCCGGTGATCCCGGTGATGAGCGCGCGCTTCACGGCGTCCGCACCTGCTCCTGCTCGCGCAGCCACTCGGCCGTCGCGGCGATCCCCTCGCGGACGCCGATCCGCGCCCGCCAGCCGAGCAGTCGCTCCGCCTTCTCCACCGACGGCCACCGGCGGACGACGTCGACCTGGAAGCTCGGCAGGTGCGCGAACTCCAGGTCCGCCGGGTCGTTGCCCGCCGCCTCCCAGCAGATGCGGGCGATCTCCGCGACCGTGAGCTCGTCGGAGGCCGAGACGTTGAAGTCCTCGTTGAGGGCGGCGGGGTGCCCCGTGGCGGTCACGATGCCGTCGGCGATGTCGTCGACGTGCGTGAGGGTGCGGGTGTGCTCGCCCGTCCCGAAGATCGGCAGCGGCCGCAGGCGGGCGAGCGACTTGCGCAGGAGGTCGGGGACGGCGTGGGCGATGCCCGGCTCGGCGTCCGGCATCTCGCCCGGGCCGTAGGCGTTGAACGGCCGGCAGATGGTGTACGGCAGCCCGTGCTCGTCGTGCGCCGCGCGGCAGTAGACCTCGCCGGTCAGCTTGGAGAAGCCGTACGCCGACAAGGGCACGGGGCAGTCCGGCAGGTGGTCCTCGCGCGTCGGGTACTGCGTCGCGCGCTCGAAGACCATGGAAGAGGACACGTACGTGAACCGCTCGACCTCCTCCTCGAGCGCCGCCCGCACGACCGCGTTGTAGAGCGCGTTGTTGACCTCGGTGAGCGTGTGGGGGAGCTTGTGGAAGTTGGCGATCCCGCCGACGATCGCCGCGAGGTGGATCACGTGCGTGCAGCCGGCCGTGGCGGCGCGCGCCTCGCCGAGCTCGCGCAGGTCGCCCGTGTGCACCTCGCAGCCCTCGCGCATCCAGCCGGGCGCCTCGCGCTGGTCGGACACGCGGACCTCCCAGTCGGGGTCGCGCAGCAGGCGCCGGACGACGGCCGCGCCGATCGTGCCGGCGCCGCCGGTGACGAGCACCCGTCTCATGCCCGCAGCGCCGCGACCTCGGAGGCGTAGGCGAAGACCTGCGCGGCGCCGAACGCGTTCCACGGGTCGACCACCAGGCAGTCCGCGGACGCGAGGTCGGCGATGGCGGCGAGCGACGCGGGCGTCGAGTAGGCCGAGTGGTTGGTCGCGACGATCACCACGTCGGCGCCGCGGAGGGCGTCGTCGAAGCTCGCCGTCGGCGTGGCGACGACCGGGTCGTGCACGGCGACGTCCGCGAGCTCGCGCTCGAGCAGGCGGATGAGCTTGTGCGAGAGCGAGTCGCGCTCGTCGTCCGTGTCGCCCTTGAAGGCGAGGCCGAGCACCGCCACCTTGCGGTCGCGCAGGTCGCCGAGCCGCCGCCGCACGCCCTCGACGAGGAACAGCGGCACGCTCTCGTTGACGCGCGAGACGGCGAGCAGCATCCCCGGCGCGTTCGAGCGCTCCTCCGAGAAGGCGAAGTCCTTGCGCAGGCACGTGCCGGCGGTGAAGCCGGGCCGGGCGATCCCGCCGCGGGGGTAGTCGCGGTTGATCAGGTCGATGACGTCGAAGACGTTCGCGCCGTAGCGCTCGCAGTCCATCATCAGGAGGTTGGGCAGCGCGAACGTCGCGTAGCGGAGGATGTTCGCCCAGATCTTCGCGAGCTCCGCCTGCACCGGGGACGTTTGGACGATCGGCGCGCCGAGCGCCTCGAACAGCCGCGCGGCGTGCTCGCCCGACGCCTCGCCGACGCCGCCGACGATGCACGGCAGCGTGCCGATCTCCTCGACGAAGCGGTCCGCGGCGATCCGCTCCGGGACGTGCGCGACGAACAGGTCCTCGCCCACGCGGAAGCCGCGCTGCTTCTCCAGGTAGCCGGCGACGAAGTCGGTCGTGCCGGGGGCGACGGTCGAGCGCAGGATGAGCAGGTGGCCCTCGCGCAGGTGCGGCAGCAGGGCGTCGAGCACCGTGCGGATGTCGCCCATGTCGATCTCGATGTGCGAGAACGTCGGCGTGCCGAGCGTGAGGACGATGGCGTCGGCCTCCGCGGCCTCCGCGGCCCGCTCCGTCAGCGCGAGCCGGTCGCCCGCGCGCGCGAGCAGCTCGTCCGTGCCCGGCTCCTTGAACGGCATGCGGCCGGCGCGCAGGCTCGCGAGCCGGTCGGCGTCCTTGTCCACGCCGAGCACGGAGCGGCCCGTGTCGGCGAAGGTGAGCGCGAGCGGCAGCCCGACCCGGCCGAGCCCGATGACGGAGACGTCGTAGCCCATCGGCGCGAGAGGCTAGCGACCCGCCCGGCCCGCTCGGTGGCGCAGGAGCTCCCGGGCGAAGCCGGCCACGAAGCGCGGGTTGTAGCGCAGATAGCGCCGCCACAGCCGGCGGGGCTCCTGCGCGAGGCGGAACGCCCACTCCAGCCCGAGGCGCTGCATCCAGCCCGGTGCCTGCGGGACCAGCCCGGCGTGGAAGTCGAACGCCGCGCCCACGCCGACGAGCACCGGGGCGGCGAGCATCGGCCGCATCCGCGCCATCCACTTCTCCTGCTTCGGCACGCCGATCCCGACCCACACGACGTCCGCGCGGGAGCGCTCCACCTCCGCCGCCACGCGCGCCTCCTCCTCCGGCGTGAGATCGCGGTACGGGGGCGAGAAGCCGCCGACGATCCGCAGGCCCGGGTAGGCGCGCCGCAGCGCGTCAGCGAGCTGCACGAGCGCCCCCTGGTTGCGCCCGCCGTAGAGGTAGAAGCGCGTGCCGTCGCGCGCCGCGCGGGCGCACGCCCGGGCCATCAGCTCCGGTCCGTAGACGCGCGTGTTGAGGTCGTGGCCGAGCAGGTTGAGCGCCCACACGAGCGGCTGCCCGTCCGGCACGGTGAAGGTCGCGCCCTCCACGGCGGCGCGCAGCTCGTCGTCCTCCCGGCACGCCATCACGGTGTGGACGGCGGCGACGCAGATGTAGCCGCGGGCGCGCTCCGCGATCGCGCGGTCGATCCAGTCGAGCGTCGCGTCGTAGTCGATCAGCGCGAGCGGCACGCCGAGCACGCGGCGCGAGGGCGGGACGCGCGCCTCGACGGGGAGGGACGCCGGAAGTGGAAGGGAAGCGTGCACGGTGTCGCCGTGGAGCAGAACGCGGCGGGCGGCGGAAAGTCGCGCGTACGCCATGCCGCGGAGGGCGCGCCCATCGTGGCAGATATCGCCGCGGATACCCTGCGCGGCGTGCCCGCGCTCGACGACGTCCGCCACCGCATCCGCGCCGGCCTGCGCCAGGCGGCCGGCACCGCCGAGGTCCCGCGCACCTCCCGCTCCACGCTG
>DATMVH010000541.1:0-17351 GCA_035563395.1 Solirubrobacteraceae bacterium | reverse complement strand
CGGCGCGCGGCGGCCTGCGGCCCCCGGGCGGGCGTCGATGGCATGCTGCCGTGGTGCTCCGCGGCATCTTCTGGCTGGCGACCGCGCTGGTCGTCTGGACGCAGGCCGGCTACGGCCTGCTCCTGGCGGCGCTGACGCGCGTGGGCCGCGGCACGCAAGCACCCGCCGCGCCGCCGCCCGAGCCGCACGTCTCGCTGATCGTCGCGGCCTACCGCGAGGAGGCCGTCATCGCCGGCAAGGTCCGCAACGCGCTCGCGCTCGACTGGCCGCGGGACCGGCTGGAGGTGGTGGTCGCCGTCGACGGGTCCGCCGACGAGACGGCCGCCCGCGCGCGGGAGGCGGGCGCCGACGTCGTGCTGGAGCTGCCGCGCGGCGGCAAGATGCGCGCGCAGGACGCCGCCGTGAAGGCCGCGCGCGGCGATTTGCTCGCGTTCTCGGATGCGAACGCCATGTGGGAGCCCGACTCGCTGCGTGCCCTGACCCGCGCGTTCGCCGATCCCCAAGTCGCCTACGCCTGCGGCCAGGTGACGTTCGTCGGCGAGGGCGGCACGAACCAGGAGGGCCTCTACTGGCGCTACGAGATGTGGCTGCGCGCCCACGAGTCCGCGCTGCACTCGATCACCGCCGGCAACGGCGCGATCTACGCCGTCCGGCGCGCGGACTACATGGAGTCCGACCCGCCGATGGGCCACGACCTCTCGTTCCCGTTCCGGCTCGTCAAGCGCGGGCGGCGCGCCGTCTACGTCCCCGACGCGCGGGCGACGGAGCGCATGGTCCCGACCATCGAGGGCGAGTGGCAGCGGAAGCGGCGGATGATGATCCGCGCGTGGGAGATCATGCTCGTCGGGCGCGTCGCCGACCCGCGCGGCTATCCGCCGCTGTACGCGCTGATGATCGCCTCGCACCGCGTCCTGCGCTACGCGCTGCCGTTCATCCACCTGACCGCCCTGGGCGCGGCCCTGCTGCTCGCCCGGCGCCCGGGCGCCCTGTACCGGGGCGCGCTCGCCGCCCAGGTCGCGCTGCTCGGCGCCGCGGCGGCCGGCGGCCGCGTGCCCGCCCGGCCGCTGCTCGTCGCCCGCTACTACGTGCTGACGGCCGCCTCGATCGCGGCGGGGCTGTACGACTACCTGCGGCACGGCACGCCCGCCGGGTGGGAGCCTGCGGAAGGGACGCGGTGACCGGCGGGCCCGCGGCGCCGTTCTTCATCGTCGGCAACGACCGGTCGGGGACGACGATGCTCCGGCTGATCCTCGACCGCGGGCCGGACGCCGCGATCCCGCCGGAGTCGATGTTCCTCACGGACCTCGACCTGCCCGCGGCGCGGCGGCGGATGGAGGATCAGCGCGGCCGGCAGGAGCTGATGGAGGAGGTCTGGAGCCATCCGAAGATCCGGCTCTGGCAGCTGCACGGCGGCCCGCCGCGCGTTCCGCCGGACCTGGCGCCCGACCACGCGCTGCGCTTCGTGCTCGAGGCGCCGTACGAGGCGTACGCCGCGCGGTTCGGGAAGGAGCGCTGGGGCGACAAGACGCCGCACTATGTGCACCACGTCGACCGGCTGCTGGAGATCTGGCCGGAGGCGCGCGTCGTCGTGCTGGTGCGCGACGGCCGCGACGTCACGCTGTCGCTGCGGCGCATGCCGTTCGGTCCCAACAACGCCTGGGCGGCGGGCCAGTGGTGGGCGCGCGGGATCCGGGCGGGACGGCGGGCGGAGCGCGACCATCCCGGTCGCGTCGCGACGGTCCGCTACGAGGACCTCGTGCGCGATCCCCCCGCGGAGGTCGCGCGCGTGTGCGCGTTCCTCGGCCTCCGCTACACGGATGCGATGCTCGCCCTCGAGCAGGTCGACCCCGCGCGGATCGTTCCCGATCAGCGGTCGTGGTTTCCCACGCTGTTCGACGGCATCACCATGAACGCGGCCGGGCGGTGGCGGCACGAGATGCCGCCACGCGACCAGCGGCTCTTCCTCGCCTTCGCCCGCGACGAGCTCGCGGAGCTCGGCTACCCGGTGCCCGTGGGCGAGGTCCGCGGCGTCACGCCGCTGGAGGAGACGCTGTACCGGCGGCACAACCAGCTCATGCGCAACGTCAACTTCGTCCGGCTGCGCGTCGTCCAGGAGCGCGGCCGGGAGCTGCGGCTGGCGCTCCGGCGCCGCCTCGCGGACCCGGTGAAGCGGGGTTGATGCGCGCGCGTCAGCGAGGCGCGCGGTAGGCGGGGAAGAAGCCGTCCCAGTCGACCGCCGGCGACCCGGTGAGCCGCCCGTACGCCGCGCTGTCGTGGACGGCCTTGCCGAGCGCGGCGGCCCTGCGCCCGTCCGGCGCGAAGCGGAGCTTGTACTCGAACAGGGCGTCCGCGCGGCCGCCGACGCCGCCGCCCAGGTGCAGCACCGCGTAGCCGTGGTCGCGCCCCCACTCCGCGAGCGCGAGCAGCGCGAGGTGGCTGGCGCCGGTCCCGCGCCCGGCGTCGGCCGCGCCGCCGAGGTGGTAGTGCAGCCACGGCGGCTTCCCCATGCCCAGCACGCCGGCGACCGGCGCGCCGTCGGCGCCGCGGACGTCGACGCGCACGAGCGGCACCTCGCGCAGCAGCGCCTCCCAGTACGCCGGCCCGAAGAAGTAGAACGGCGACGCGTCCACCCGGCGCATCGTCGCCTCGTACAGCGCGGCGAACTCCGTCAGGTCGGCGGGCCGCTCGTCGACCGCGGCGGCGAACCCGTCCTCGCGCGCACGCCGCACCAACCGCCGGTGGTGCCGGTGCATGCCCGCCGCCAGGTCGGGCTCCCCCAGCCCCCACGCCACCGTCCCGGCCAGCGGGACCGCACGGAAGCCGCACGCCTCTGCGTGCGCGTGGTTGGCCGCCAGGGGATGGAACACGACGAAGCTGGTGACCACGTCCCGCGCCGCGCACCACTCCCGGTAGGCGTCCGCGAAGCGCGCGGCCGGCAGATCGCCGAGCAGCAGCGGCCCGCCGTAGCCGTACGGCGTGACGACGTCGGGCGGGTCGTCGCGCAGCAGGCACGGGAAGAGCGCGTCGCCGTGCGCGCCGGGGAGGTGGAGGAAGACCGGTGCGCCGCCGCCCAGGACGGCCGCGGACTCGACGTATCCGCGCGAGAAGTAGACGTCGGTGACGCCGCGGCTCCGGAGCAGGTCGTCCCACGCGCGGGGTTCGACCTCGAGGAGCACCGCGCCGATGCTATCCGGCGCGCTCCGGCTATCGCGACGTGACGATGGCGATCACCGCCAGTGCCGCGCACACGGCGATGACGCCCGCGAGCCCGGTGAAGATCGCGGCGATGAGGAGCAGCGGGACCGCAATGCCCATCGAGCCCAGGACCATCTCCTTCTGGTGGTCCTGGCGGCGCATGCGTTCCCACTGATCCGCGGCTGCGCGATCCACGAGACGTCGCTCGATCCGCGCCACGAAGGCCTCGACGAGCTCCGGCTCCATCTCGTCGCCCAGCTCGCGTCGGGCGGCCAGCGCCGAGCGGAGCTCGTCCTTCGACACGACGTCTTCGGACATGCCCGGATTGTGTGGACCGGCGGCGAGCGGCGCAAGCCCGAGCGGCCGGCAGCCGTCAGCGGCCGTCGGCGCCGCGCCCGCCGGCGGCCCCGGCGAGGACGACTTCAGGCCCCTCGAGCGCCGCCAGGTGCTCGTGCACCCGGGCGACCCAGCGCTCGGACAGCTCGTCGGCCTGGATGGTCAGGCGCGGCCGCTCCACGCGGAGCTCGGCGGGCGGCTCCACGCCGACGTGCTCCGGCACGCGGCGGATGACCGGCTCGTGGGCCTCCCCCAGCTCTTCGTAAGTGAGGGTGAGCGGCTGGTGGCCGAGCCCGAGGAAGCACGCGTCCCAGGACGCGTCGTGCGCGGTCAGCAGCCGCACGAGGTAGTTGATCGCCCGGAAGGAGAAGACCGGGTCGGTCGCCCGCGTCTCGCGCTCGCCGCGCTCCCGCTGCCAGGCCTGGGTCTGGACCGCGCGCCACAGCGACACCGCCCGCCGGACCTTGTCCCGGCGGGTGATGCGCACGTAGTGCACGTCGGGGAAGGCGCGGGCGAGGAGTTCGGGCACGGTCAGCCCGGCCATCCCCTCGATGCCCCGCAGGAGCTTGGCGAAGTCGCCGAGATAGCCCCACATGAGCTTGGCGCCGAAGATGCCGTTCGGGGTCGTCCCCTCGTCGAGCGCCCACGCCAGGCAGCGGTCGTAGGTCTCCGCCCGCCAGAGCAAAGTCCATAGACTCAGTGGCCTGTCTCACGCGGCGGCACGCTCCCGCCGCGCCGTGACGGCGGTCGCCGCACCGATCCACTCCCCGATCCGGCCGGGCAGGCGGGAGCGGCGTCAGGCGGCGGGGCGGTGCCGAGCGCCGCGCGGATCCGCGAGCAGGTCGGTGACGCTGCGGACGCCCGCGCGGGCGTCCGACTCCCAGCGATCCCACGGCAGCGGGACCGCGTCGCGGTCGTCGCGGTAGCCGTGCAGCGGCTCGTAGGCGAAGAGCTCCGGATCCTTCCCGAAGAGGCGGCCGAGGCGCCAGCACGCGTGGCACAGGCCGTCCTTCCAGTCCGGGCGGCTGCAGCCGTAGCGGGAGCAGAGAGGCCCGACGAAGTGGATGGCCATCAACGTCCCGCTTCCTGCTGCAGGGCCGGCGGGCGCGGCGGGACACGTCGGGAACGGGGGGGCATGGTCAGGAAATGCCCCCGCTTGCAGGCACGCACGCATGCGTTGTCGCGCGGCGAACGCGACTGGCGTCAGGATTGTGCCGAGATCCGCTCAGTCTCGCTCTTGCGCCTGCGAGGCGGCGGCCCGCCCGCGGAGCTGCATCGGCTTGGCCGGCGGGTCGCGCAGGACGAGCTCGCGCGTGACCTCCAGATCGGGCCCGATGCGGACGAGCTCGCCCGGCTCGACCTCCGCCCAGCCCGGGTCCGCGTCCATGGGCTCGCTGGCGACCACGACGACGCCGCGGTCCGCGCCCTCCGCGGAGCGCAGCCGCAGCGTGCCGTGCTCGCTCGCCTCGTCGAGGTGGCGGTCGCCGCGCGGGCCGCCCGGTGCGCGCTCGAGGACGAAGAGCTCGTTGTGCTGCGGGTAGCGCAGCGCCCAGAGCTCCTCCGGGGTGGCGAGCAGGAAGTTGAGCGAGTACAGCTCCACCTCCGCGGCCAGACGGCGGGTCGCCGCGACGATGCCGGCGCGCACGTCGCCGCCATGCTCGCGGATCGCCTTGGTGATGGTGGCGAACAGGCGCTCGGAGTCCGTGTCGCCCTCGAGGAGCCCGCGGGCGTCGCCGAGCTCGCGCTCGAGGCGGTCGAGCTCTCCCACGACGCCGTTGTGGGCGAACACCCGGCCGTCCTGCACGAAGGGATGCGTGTTGGCCGGCGACGGCGCGCCCGTGTCCGCGTAGCGGACGTGCGCGAGGTAGATCCGCGAGCACTCCGCGTGCGCCTCGCGCAGGAACAGCTCGTCGCCGGCCGCCCGCACGGGGCGCTTGTCGACGTCCACGGTGCCGTCGGGCTCGAAGGTCGCCACGCCGAAGCCGTCGGGATTCCGCTCGCTCTGCACGGCGAGGGACCCGGGGGCGTCCAGCAGCCAGAACGTGGCCCGGATCGGCTCTTCGCCGGCGTGCAGCCCGAACAGACGGCACATCTGCCCGGACGAGGATACGCCCGGTCCGGGCGAGGAGTTTGCGCCGGCCCGTCGAACCGTCACGGCGCCGCGTCCGTACGCCCCCTCCGACGTGCCTGCTCGCAGGCGAATCTCTCGAGGAGGTCTTGCATGAACCTCGTCCCGTCCCGCCGCGCCGGTGCGGCGCTGGTCGTCGCCGCCGTCGCCGGCGGCACGATCGCCGCCGGAGCCGCATCGGCCGCCACGACGCTGCGGATCAACACGAAGAAGCAGGGCGTCGACTTCACGAAGTCGAGCGCTCGCGCAGCGGCGGGGCGCGTGACGATCGTCACGCGCGTGCCGCGCGGATCGCAGTTCCCGCACGCCATCGCCATCAAGGGAAACGGCGTGGACGTCCAGGGCCGGGTCGTGCAGAGCGGCGTGTCGCGCGTGTCCGCGAACCTCCGCGCCGGGCGCTACACGTTCTACTGCCCGGTCGGCGAGCACGAGGAGAACGGCATGAGGGGAACGCTCCGCGTGCGCTAGGGGTTCGCGACGCCGCAGGGGACGGCGGGCGCCCGGAGGGAGGCGCCCGCCGCCCGGCGGACCGTCACGGCCGGCGCCGGCCGCGCAGCACCTCGTAGGCCAGGCCGGTCGCGGCCGCGTAGACCGCGTGGTGCAGCGCGTCGATGGCGACCTCCTCCTTCCGCCAGAACACCACGGGCGGGGCGATCTCGAGCGCCGGCAGCGTGACCTGCGCCGCCCCGTAGACCGCCGCCCCGTGCGCGGCCGTGGCCGCGCGCGGCGACAGGCCGGCGCCGGCGAGCAGCCCGCGGGCGAGGCCCCAGGCGGTGCCGTAGCCCCAGTGCGACAGGTCGCTGAAGCGCGTGCGCGCGAGGTCGCTCTCGAAGGCCTCGATGCCGAGCACCTTCGCGGTCGCGCGCGCCGGCGCGGAGCTCGGGGCGCGCCCTCGGATCCGCGCCTCGAGGCTGCTGGACACGGTCATCGCCGCGGTGCCGAGGATTCCGGCCAGCAAACCGGTGCCGATGCCCCCGGCCAGCGTCTGCCTCCGTGTCATGCCGGCACCTCCGCGACGCCCCGAGCGGGGCGTCCGTCGCTCTCCGCGCCCACCCTCGCGCCGAGGCGCTCGAGCAGGCGGTCGCCGACGCGCAGTGCGTTGGCCATCGCGGTGAGCGCCGGGTTCACGGCGCTCGACGAGGGGAAGAAGCTCGTGTCGACGACGTAGAGGTTGTCCACGTCGTGCGCGCGGCAGTCGACGTCGAGGACCGAGGTCCGCGGGTCCTGGCCGAAGCGCGCGGTGCCGCACTGGTGCGCGACGCCGGCGAGCGGGATCCGCTGGTCGAGGATCGCACGGCTGGGGATCCCGTCGTGGCAGCCGAGATGGCCGAGCAGGCCCTTCAGTTTGGCCAGGAGCCGCCGGTGCGCCTCCTCGTTGCGGTACGTCTTCGCGAGGTGGATCGCGCCGGCCCGGTCGACCGTGACGCGGTTGCCGGGATCCGGCAGGTCCTCGGAGGTCAGCCAGAAGTCGATCGCGTGCCGCGCGATGTAGTCGAGCGCGAGGCCGGGAGCGAACCACGGCGCGCCGGCGCGCAGGATGTCGCGGTCGCTCTTCCCCAGCATCTGGATGTGCCCGAGCGGCAGCGCCGAGTCCTCCGCGCCCCAGTAGTAGTCGTTGAGCCCGAGCGTCTTCTGGAACTTCGTCTCGTTCGGCGTCTTCGAGATCGCGATGACGCCCGAGTTGATGTGCGCCATGTAGTTGCGGCCGACCTGCCCGGAGGAGTTCGCGAGCCCGTCGGGATGGCGGTCCGAGGCGGAGCGCAGCAGGAGCGCCGCCGAGTTCACCGCGCCGCACGAGACGACGACGATGTCGCCGGTGTAGATCTCCTGCGTCCCGCGCCGGTCCACGACGACGCGGCGGACCTCGCGGCCGGAGCCGTCCGTCTCCAGCCGCTCGACCCGGGCGTGCGTCCGCAGGGTCACGTTCGGATGCTTCAGCGCCGGCCGGACGCAGCGCACGTGGGCGTCGGCCTTCCCCTCGGTGAGGCAGGGGAAGCCGTCGAAACGGTCGCAGCGGACGCAGCGGCCGGCCTCCGGGTCGTTCTCGTCCAGGTCCACGCCCACCGGCAGGTGGAACGGATGGTGGCCCGTGGCGACGAGGTCGTCGTGCAGCTGCTGGATGCGCGGCTCGTGCGAGACCTCGGGATACGGGAACGCCGACGAGGCCGGCGGCTCCGTCGGATCCTCGCCGCGGCGCCCGTGCACGAGGTACAGCGCCTCGGCCTCCCCGTAGTAGGGCTCGAAGTCGCGGTAGGACAGCGGCCACGCGGGCGAGATCCCGCCGTAGTGGCGCACCTCCTCGAAGTCGCGCTCGCGCAGGCGGAAGAGGATCGCCCCGTAGAACTTCGTGTTGCCGCCGACGAAGTACTGCTGATGCGGGTGGAACGCCTGCCCGTGCTTGTCGTACCACGCCTCGCCGGACAGGTAGCGCTCGCGGTGGAAGATCTCGCGGCTGTCCCAGTTCTCCGGCTCGCGCGGGAGGTATCCGCCGCGCTCCAGCAGCAGGATCCTCTTCCCGGACGGCGCCAGCCGGTGGGCGAGCGTCCCGCCGCCCGCGCCCGTCCCGATGATGATCACGTCGAAGTGCTCGGCCATGGGGCTCCTCCGGTCAGACGAGGGCGATCGGCGACGTCCACGCGCCCGTGGCGCCGCGCAGCTTCGGGTGGGTGAGGATCAGCGCGAACTCGCGCACGCCCGCCGCCGCGAGCGCCTGCGTGTCGAGGTTCTCGACGACGAAGACGCCGTGGCGCACGTTGAGCGACTGCGGGACCTCGAACGGGCGCGCCGGGTCCTCGGCGGGCACGGGGCCGTAGCTCCACGTGTCGGCGCCGGTCAGCGCCACGCCGCGGTGCGCGAGCCACGCGGCGACCTCGCGGCCCGGCCCCGGCTCGCCGTCGAGGTACGCGCGCGGATCGTCCCAGTGGCGGCCCCAGCCGGTGTGGAAGAGCACCGCGTCGCCGGGCGCCGGCTCCACCCCGGCGAGGTCCTCGAGCCCGACGACGTCGCCGGGCGCGAGCGCCGCGCCGCGGACGGCGGGTACGTCGACGAGCCAGCCCTTCGTGACGATCTGGGGGACGGACTCCACGCCGAGGCGCGCCACCCCGGCCGCGCCCGCGAGGTCGCCGACGCGCCAGCCGTTGTAGGCCCGGTCGCCGATCTGCAGGTGGCTGAGCGCATCGAGGTGGGTGCCGAGCTGCTGCGTGCCGGCGACCTGCTCGGTGATCCAGTTCACGCGGTTCTCGCCGAGCCCGCCGCCCGCATTGGCGTGGTGGGCGGTGGTGACGAGCGTCTGGCGGAAGTAGCGGCCGGGGAAGACCGGCACGGTCTCGTCGAGGACGCGCCCGAGGTCGAACAGCCGGCCGGTGCGGACGAGCGCCAGCGCCTCGCGGCGCTTGGCGTCGTCCACGTGGTTGAGCATGCCGAGCTCGTCGTCGGCGCCGAACGGCGACGGCCACCACGGCGCCTCCGCGAGGACCGCCGGCGCGCTCATTCCGACGACCACGGCGTCAGGAACGACGGGAAGAGCGTCAGCCCGCCGTCGACGAAGATCGTCTGGCCCGTGACGTACGCCGCGAGGTCGCTGGCCAGGAAGCACGCGACGCCGGCCATCTCGTCGGCCTCGCCGGCGCGGCGCATCGGGATGTGGTCCTCCACCTGGCGGCGCTTGACCGGGTCGTCGATCCACGCGCGGTTGATCGGCGTGACCGTGGCGCCCGGGCCGATGCCGTTGACCCGGATCCCGCGGCCCGCGTACTCGAGCGCCAGCGTCCGCGTGAGGTTCTGCATCCCGCCCTTGCTCGCCGAGTAGCCGAGGTAGCCCGGCTTCGGGATCAGCTGGTGGACGCTCGAGACGTTCACGATCGAGCCGGGCGTCTCGTCGGCGAGGAAGCGGCGGAGCGCCTCGCGGGCGCAGAGGAACGCGCCGCGGAGGTTGACGGCGAGGACGCGGTCGAAGTCGTCGCTCGAAAGCTCGTCGCTCGGCCGCGAGATCTGGATGCCCGCGTTGTTGACCAGCACGTCGAGGCCGCCGAGCGCCTCCGCGGCCTCGCCGACCATGCGCACCACGTCGCCCTCGACGGAGACGTCGCCGCCGACGAGCACGTCCCGCACGCCGGTCCGCCGGACGCGGTCGGCGCACGCGTGGACGCGCTCCTCGGTGTCGTGGGCCTCCTCCGGGCGGCGCAGGTAGTTGATGGCGACGTTCGCGCCGTACTCGGCGAAGCGGACCGCGATCGCCTGGCCGATGCCGGAGCTGCCGCCGGTCACCAGCACGTTCTTGCCCTCGAGCCCCGGCATGGCGTCGGCGCGGGGCGCGGTCATCGAGTCGGCGTGTGACATCGATCCTCCTTGGAGCGGATTCGTGGCCGACAGTCGCCTCGCCCCGCCGTTCGTTACAGCGGCGCGCGCCTGGACCCGGGGCCCGGACGGCCGGTAGGTTCCGCCTCAGCGTGACGCGTGCCGCCGCCCACGAGCGCAGGGCGACGGCCGAGGAGCTCGAGCTCCTCGGCCTGCTCCGCGCCGGGGACGAGCGGGCTTTCGAGGAGCTCGTCACGGAGTACTACGGCACGATGATCGCCGTCGCGCTCACCTACGTCCGCACGCGCGCCGTCGCCGAGGAGGTGGTCCAGGAGGCGTGGCTGGGCGTGCTCAAGGGGCTCGACCGCTTCGAGGGCCGCTCGTCGCTGAAGACGTGGGTCCTGCGCATCCTCGTCAACATCGCCAAGACCCGCGGCACGCGCGAGGCACGCAGCGTCCCCTTCGCGTCCCTGGCGCCGGAGGGCGACGAGCCCGCGGTCGACCCCGAGCGCTTCCGCGGGCCCGGCGACGGCTTCCCCGGCCACTGGCGCTCGTATCCGGCGAACTGGCACGCGCTCCCCGAGGACGTCGTGCACGGCCAGGAGACCCTGCGGGTGGCGTTGCGCGCGATCGAGCGACTGCCACCGGCGCAGCGCACGGTCATCGTCATGCGCGACATCCAGGGGTGCGAGCCCGAGGAGGTCTGCGAGGTGCTCGAGGTTTCCGAGGGCAACCAGCGGGTCCTCCTGCACCGCGCGCGGTCGCGCGTGCGCCAGGCGCTCGAGGAGCACCTCGATGCATGAGTCCGGCGAGCACGTGACCTGCCGGGAGGTCGTCGAGCTCGCCTCCGACTACCTGGAGCGCGCGCTCCCGGCCGACGAGGCGACGCTGTTCGAGCAGCACCTGAACTTCTGCGACGGCTGCCTCTGGTACCTCGAGCAGATCCGCGCGACGGTGGAGACGGTCGGCCGGATCCGCGAGGAGGACGTCCCGCCGGAGACGCGCGACAAGCTGCTGACCGCCTTCCGCGACTGGAAGCGCTCGTGATCGCCTACAAGTTCCTGCGCTCCGACGGGTCCGGCGTCTTCACCGGGTTCGCGTGGCCGCTGCCCGACGGCTCGCCGGGGGCATGGGTGGACGCCGCCGTCGACCCGTGCCGCAGCGGCGTCCACGCCTGCCGGCTGCGCGACCTGCCGCTGTGGGCCGGGCGCGCGCTCTACGAGGCCGAGCTGGCCGGCGACATCGTCGAGGACCGCACCAAGGTGATCGCCTCGCGCGGGCGCCTCCTGCGCCGGGTCGACGCGTGGGACGACGCGCTGCGTGCCGAGTACACGCGCATGTGCGCCGACCGCGCGCACGAGCTCGCGCTGGGGGCGTCGCCGCCGCTCGCGGCGTGGGACGCGGTGGTCGAGCCGTCGATCCCGGAAGGGCCGGCCCTGCTCGGGTTCGTGGCCGCGCGGATCGCGGACGAGCGCTTCGGCGCCGAGGCGTACCACGCCGAGCGCGCGCGCCAGACCGCGTGGCTGGTGGAGCGGCTCGGGCTGGAAGCCGCGTAACGCCGCGGCCGCCCGCGAGACAGAAGGGCATGAACCTTCCGCTCACAGTCCGCCTGCTCGCCGTGCCCGTCGTCGCCGCCGTGGTCGTGGCCGGGATCTGGGTCACCGGCGGCCTCGTCACGAACGACTTCGCCGTCGCCATGTGGCTCACGACGGGCTGGATGGCGCTCGCGGGCCTCGCCTGTCTCGCCATCGCGGTGCGCAGCCGCGCGCTGCGCCTCCCGGTCCTCGCCGGTTACGCGGTGACCGCCGCGGCCGCGGGCGCCTACCTCGGCTCGTCGGTGATCTTCGACGACGTGGTGCACGAGCAGGTGGCCGTTGCCGCGCCCGCCCCGGCGGCGATGGACGTCGGCGGCGCGGCGGCGCGGCCGGCGACCGCGCGCAACGTCCTGCTCCGCTCCGGGCGCTTCGAGGCGGTGCGCCACGCCGCGCGCGGGCAGGCGTCGGTCATCCGGCTCGCGAACGGGCGGCGCGTGCTGACCCTCACGGGCTTCGAGGTCGACAACGGCCCGGACCTGCGCGTGTACCTCGTGGCCGGGCCGGCGACGACGGAGGACGAGGTGGACGCCCCCATCGATCTCGGCGCGCTCAAGGGCAACAAGGGCGATCAGCAGTACGCCATCCCCGAGCGCGCCCGGACCGACCGCCTCACGACGGCGGTGATCTGGTGCCGGGCCTTCTCCGTGCTCTTCGCGCGCGCGCCGCTGCAGCGCTGACGCCGCGCCCGCGCGGACGCCTAGCCCGCCCGCATCGCGGGGACGTGGAGGGCATGACCTGCCAGGAGCTCGTCGAGCTCGTCACGGACTATCTCGAGGGCGCGCTGCCGCCGCAGGAGCGCGCGCGGGTCGACGCCCATCTCGAGGTGTGCGGTGGCTGCCGCGCCTACCTCGCCCAGATGGAGGTCACGCTGCGCGTGGTGCGGGACGCGGCCGCGCTGGAGCGGCGGCCCGAGGTCGCGGGGCTGCTGGCGGCGTTCCGCGACTGGAAGCGCGCCGGCTCCGGGAGGGACGCGCCGCCTTCCGGCGCGTGAGCCGCGCCGTCGTCGCCCGCCGGATCGCCGCGGCGCGGGCCCGACGCCCGGCCGGCGCGCTGCCACACTGACCGACCGTGTCTCCAGCGGACCTGCTGCTGCTCGTGTGCGCCGGCGTGGGCGCGGGGCTCGCGGGCAGCATCGCCGGCCTCGCGTCGCTCGTGAGCTACCCCGCGCTGCTCGCGGTGGGGCTGGGACCGGTCGCGGCCAACGTCACGAACACCGTGGGCCTCGTGTTCGCGAGCGCGGGATCGATGCTCGGCTCCCGGACGGAGCTGCGCGGCCAGGGCGCGCACGTGCGCACGCTCGCCGTCGCCGCCGTGCTGGGCGGCAGCCTCGGCGCTGCGCTGCTGCTCGCCACGCCGTCCGGGACCTTCGAGCGGATCGCGCCGTGGCTGATCGGCGGGGCGTCCCTCACGATCCTGCTGCGCCCGCGCGTCCGGACGGCGGCGGGCGCGGAGAGAACGCAGCACACGAGCGTCGCGGTGGTCGGCGGCGTCTTCCTCGTCGGCATCTACGGCGGCTACTTCGGCGCCGCCGCCGGCGTGGTGCTGCTCGCCCTGCTCATCTCGCTCACCCACGACACGCTGGCCCGCAGCAACGCGCTAAAGAACGCGGTGCTCGGGATCGCGAACGCCACGGCGGCGCTCGGGTTCGTCGTGCTCGCACCCGTCGCCTGGGCCGCCGTGGCGCCGCTCGCCGTCGGGCTCTTCGCGGGCGGCCGGCTCGGCCCGGTCGTCGTGCGCCACGCGAACGCGCGGGTGCTCCGCACGCTGATCGGCCTCGCGGGGCTCGTCCTCGCGGTGGCGCTCGGCGCGGACGCGTATTAGCGCGGCGCGCCGTGCGCCAGGAGCGCGCGGTACGTCTCCTCGACCCAGCGCCCGACGCTGTCCCCCTGGGCCTCGAGCGTGCTGCCCCGCACGACGTCCTGCGGCAGGGCGACACGCCGCAGCCGACGGGCCCTGGCGCCCGGCCACGAGCGGAACACGACGGGTTCGCCGGCTGCGCCGTTCGGCGCCGGGACGCCACGCTCGAGGTCCGCCTGCCAGTCGGGCGCGGCGCCGGCGTCGAAGGCGCCCGGCTTGTCGATGCTGAGGCCCGCGTACACGTAGACGCCCGACATCCCGACCTCGCGGTTCATCCTTCCGGTTCCCCAGTCGAACCACGCGTCGTTCCAGCGCGAGGGATCGAAGTCCGGTGGGCGCTGCCACCGGGCGGAGTAGGCGATCGCGTACCGGTCGCGCGGACGTTCCTCGCCGTCCGGCGGGCCGAGCACCTGAGCGACGTACTCGCTCGCACGGGCGCGGATCACCTCCAGCGCCGTGCTCGCCTCGCCCATGAACTGCAGGCCGCGAGGTGCTCGGGGCGGAGAGCCGGGGGATCCATGAGTTGTTCCTCCTGCAGGTAGGTGGCGGGCACCGGCTCCCGATCGGTGGACGCCAGGTCGGCCCTGGGCGCCAGCAGCACGACGGCATGCGGTCGCCCGGCGGCCTTCAGCGTGCGCTCGTACACGTCGAGCTGGTTGGAGTGCGGCTGGATGCCGTGCTTGACCTCGACGCGCACCACGATCTCGTCGGCCCGGACCAGCGGATCGGCGGCGAAGCGCAGCTCCAGGTCGACGCGCCCGCCGGCGACGGAGAGCTGGGTGGCGACGCGATGCAATGCCTCCGGCGGCATGGCGCGGAGCGCCATGGCCGCCGCCCGCGTGTCGCCCGGCCGTTCGCCGGCGCCGGCCGTCCGCGTCGCCGGGTAGAGCCAGTGGAGCGCCAGGTGCAACCCGAGTCCCGGGACGCGCTGCAGCAGCGCGGCGAAGCTCTCGGTCAGGCGGTCCTCGGCGGGGTGCGGCCCGGCGTCGCGACGAGTCGGGACACCTGCCCGAACAACGACGGCCCGTCGCTCATCGCCATGCGCCCACGATCGCACCGTCCGCGCGAGCGATGAGTATCGGCGTCAGAACGAGTCGTCATGGCGGGAACACACGACCGGAGGCATGACCATGACCGCAGCGCCGAGCGCCGACATCGACCGCCGCTTCAGCGACCCGGAGGCCGGCCCGACGCCGTGGGCCGACGCGGCGCGCGTCCTCGAGGACGCCGAGCTCTACTGGCTCACGACGGTGCGGGCGGACGGGCGGCCGCACGCGACGCCGCTCATCGGCCTGGCCGAGGGCCCGGTGGTGCACTTCTGCACCGGCCTGCGCGAGCAGAAGGCGCGCAACCTCGAGCACAACGACCGCGTCGTGCTCGTCACGGGCAACAACGCCTGGGCGCGCGGCCTCGACGTCGTGGTCGAGGGCACCGCGGTGCGCATCGCCGGACGCGACGAGCTGCAGCGGCTCGCCGACGCCTACGAGGCCAAGTACGGCAGCGTGTGGCACTTCGACGTCGGCGACGGCGTGTTCGGCGCGGGCGAGAACGCCGCCGCCGTGTTCCGCATCGCGCCGGCGAAGGTGCTCGCGTTCGCCAAGGACCCGCACGCGCAGACCACGTACCGCTTCCCCGGCTGACGCCCGCGCTCAGGTCTCCCGCAGCAGCTCGGTCGGGCGCAGCCGGCGCAGCATCGCGGTGGCCGCGAGCGCGGCGGCGAGGGTCCCGGCCGCCGCCAGCCCCGCGAGGGTCGCGACGCCGCCGAGCGGGAACGTCACCGGCGGGTCGAGGATGAACAGCGGGCGCAGCGCGCCGACGAGCAGGTACGCGCTCCCCGTCCCGACCGCCAGCCCCGCGGCGAGCCCGCAGAGCGCCACGAGCCCGGCCTCGCCGAGGACGAGCGCCCGCAGCTCGCGCGTCCGTATCCCCAGGGCCCGCAGGGTGACGTACTCGCGCCGGCGCTGGAGCATCAGGCCGAACACGAAGATGGCGATGCCGGCCACCGCCATCAGCAGCGTGTAGAAGCGATCGAGCTGCACGAGGCCATGGATGTTCAGCGCCGTGAGGCTCGACTGATCCTTGTCCAGCGCGGTTCGCGTGGTCTCGACGGTGAGCGGTTCCCGCGCGGCGGGGCCCGACCGCAGCGCCGCGACGGCGCGCGTCAGGCCGTCACCGGCGACGCTCGCCAAGAAGAAGTCGGCCCGGCGCGCACGGGTCGCGGCCGCGTAGCGGCGCAGGTCGGCGACGAGGCCCACGCCCTGCGGGAACCCGGGCATCCGGTCGAACAGCCCCGCGACGCGGAACGTCCTGAGCGCCTGGCGCCTCGTCCCGCGAGCGAGCAGGATCCGGACGCGGTCGCCCGTCGCGACGCCCATCTCCCGCGCCGTCGCGCGGTCGACGAGGACCGCCCGCCGGTCGGCCGCGAGCGCCGCCATGGATGCTCCCGACACGCGGCCGAAGCTCCCCGGGTCGACGGCCGCGAGGTCCGCGAGAAGCTGGTCCTCCGCCCCGTACAGGACCGCGTTCTCCAGCCGGAAGACCACCGGCGTCGCCTCGGCCACGCCCGGCACCTCGAGCCGGGACGCGAAGCCGGGCGGATGCGGCCGCGCGCTGAGAGGGCTGGGCGTGACGCGGATGTCCGAGCCGACGACGAATCTCGCGTCCGCGGCCTTGGCGGCGTCGTAGGTCGCGCCGAACAGGACGAGGCTCACGCCGAAGGCGACCACGAGGCCGACCCCGACCACCCCGGTGGCGAGCGCCCACGAGCGGCGGCTCAGGCTCCGGCCCAGCGTCCCGTGGACCAGCGAGCCGAACCGGGGCGGCGCGGGCAGCGGGAAGCGCGACGCGAGCGTCTGCAGCAGCCGCACGGAGAGGAGCGTGCCCCCGAGCCAAGCGACGAGCGGCGGAAGGAGCAGGTAGGACGGAAGCGTGACGGCCTGCCCCGCGAAGACGGAGCCGCCGGGGGCGTCGAGGGCGCCGGCGCGAACGGCGGCGGCCTGGGCGACCGCCGCGCCGGCGAGCAGGAGGAAGTCGAGCCGCAGCCGCCGCCACGTGGGCACCCGAGCCGCCGACAGCTCCGCCCGCTCCTCCGCGATCTCCCGGTTGAGCGACCGGCGCCCGGGGACGTACAGCGCCAGCCCGGTCACGACCATGCCGACGCACACGGCCGCGAGACCGGACGCGAGGAGGTCCGCGGCGGCCGCCTCGGCGACGTTCGCGGGCCCGAGCACGACCATGACGGACAGCAGCCCGAGCACCGTGCCGACGACCGCGCCGGCGCCCGCCAACGCGAGCGTCCGGTGGAGGAGGATCCGGCCCAGGTGGCCGCGGTGGGCGCCGTGGACCCGCAGGATGGCGTGCTCGCGCCGCTGGGCGCTCGCGAGGATGCTGCCGGCGTACGCGGCGAGGAACGCGGCGAGGAGGATGCCCGGAAGCCCGAGGAAGACGAACATCCGCTTGGCGACCCGGGCGTCGTCGCGCGCGACCTCGAGCGCGTTCGAGATGTTGTCGATCAGGTACCCCTGACCCGGCGCCAGGCCGGCGACGGCACCGGCCACCGCCTCGGTCTGGCGCAGCGCCCGGCCCGGGTCCGAGCGCAGGCGCGAGCGGTCGACGAGGACGTCGAGCTCGAGCAGGGGAAAGCTCTTCATGACGCTGCCGCCGGGGGCGGCGCCGGCCGCGCGGAACGCCGCCATCACGCTGCGCTCGAACGTCGCCGGGCTCACCACGACGGAGTTCGGGACGTACAGGAAGTCCTCGAGCTTCGTGGTCTTGCGGCTGTAGAAGAGCGGCTTCGCGCGCGAGAGGTCGGCGACGCCGCCGACCGGGAGGGACAGCTCGCGCCGCGCCGGGAGGCGGAGCGTCACCCGCGCGCCCGGGCGCGCGCGGAGCGCGCGCGCCGCCTCGGCGACGTTCGCGGGCCCGAGCACGACCATGACGGACAG
>DATMVH010000540.1:0-5369 GCA_035563395.1 Solirubrobacteraceae bacterium | reverse complement strand
CGGCTGTCGCGCGCCCCGGCCGCGTCACCGTCGCCGCCGTGGGCGACGGCGGCGCGTTCCTCGCGCTGCAGGAGCTCGACACCGCGGCGCGCCTCGGCCTGCCCGTCCTCGTCGTGGTGTGGAACGACGCCGCCTACGGCGCCGAGGTGCACCACTTCGGGCCGATGGGCGAGGAGCTCGGCATCGCGCGCTTCCCCGACGCGGACTTCGCGGCGATCGCCCGCGGCGCCGGCGTGCCCGCGCACACGGTGCGCGGCCCGGCCGACCTCGGGCCCGTCGCGACGTGGGCGGCCGATCCGGCCGGCCCGCTGCTCCTCGACGCCAAGGTCGACCCGCGGATCTGCGGCGCCTGGCTCCAGGAGGCGTTCAAGACGGGGTGACGCTCAGCCGGCGATCCGGACCTCGACGTCGCCGAGGCCCGCGAACCGGCAAACGACCCGCTCGCCCGGCGAGGGCGCGAAGGCGGGCACGACGGAGCCGCAGATCACGAACTGGCCCGCGCCGAGGGTCTCGCCCGCGTCGGCAAGCGTGTCGGCCACGCCGCGCACCACCTCGGTGAGGTCGCCGAGCACGGCGGTCGGATCGGCCGCCTCGACCCGGCCGTCGATGTCGAGCACGATGCCCTCCAGGCCCGCGCCGGCACGGCCCTCGTCCCACGCGCCGAGCACGACGGCGCGGTGGAAGATGTTCAGCCCGAGGATCTCCTCCACGTCGTCGGCCGGCCGGTGGAGGTCGACGAGCTCGATCGCCGGCGCCAGCGCGTCCACCGCGGCGGCCACCGCGTCGCGCGACGCGCCGCCGGGCACGTCGTCGCCGAGGCGCATCGCGATCTCGGGCTCGAGCGCCGGCGCCGTCCAGCCCGCGATCGGCACCTCGGCCCCGGACGGCACGAGCGTCGCGTCGGTGAGGAAGCCGACCAGCGGCCGCGTGAGGCCCAGCTTCTCCTGCGGCGCCGGTGCGTTCAGGCCGGCCTTCCAGCCGATCGGCGCCGCGCCGCCGGCCACGCGCTCGCGCAGGAGGGCGAGCTGCCGCCGCATGCCGGCCTCGATGCGCGGGTCGGAGGCGTCGCTCATGGCCGGATCATGACGCGCTCGCCCGGAGGACCGGGCCGCGGTGCGCCCTCCCGGCCGCGCGGTCAGCCTGCGAACAATCAGCACGTCGCTAAAATCCCTGCAGAGAGTGCGAAAATGCGACGGACTGCGGAGGAATGGACGGACGCGCGGCTGGACGAGCTGGCCGCGGCGCTCGACCCCTTGCCCACGAAGGTCGCCGTCCTCGACACGGCGGTCGAGCACCTCAAGGACATGGGCGCGGCGCTCGAGCCCCTGCTGACCCAGGTCGCCGTCCTCAGTGCGTCGGTCGATCGCCTCACGGACGAGAACCGGGTCCTCCGCGAGGAGCTGGCGGCGTCGCAGCGGCAGCTGATCCAGATCGGCTGGGGGCTCGTGGCGGCGTTGGTCGGCGCCGCCGCGGCCCTCGTCGTCGGGCTCGTGTGAAGCGGCGACCGCCGCACGCGCCCCCGCGCGCGGTCGGCGCTCGGACGCTGCGCCGCGCATTCGTTTTGCGCGAGCGCTCGCGGGAAGGTGGGGAATACGACCTCGAGCCCCGTGCGGGCGCCCGCGCCGTCGGGCTGCGAGGCCGGCAACGACGACGATGAAGCTCGCCCCCCTCGCCTGCCTCGCGGTCACGCTCGCTGTCCTCGCGCCCGGTACCGCGGCCGCTCAGGCGCCGTGGCTCGGGCCGGGAACGGAGCACCTGCCGCCCGACCCCAGCGTCCCGTATCTCCCCGCCGTGGCCCCGCGGATCTGCACGGACGGCGCGGCGTCCTGCTTCCAGGCGCTCGAGGCGGACCTGCTCGCCCGCACGAACGCGCTCGCCTGCGACCACGACGCGGTCTTCAGCCACGCGTACCTCACCATCACGCGCGCGCTCATCGGCGCGACCAACGCTCCCGGGTTCTTCCGGCGCCCCGACCGCATCACGCACGAGGCGAAGACCTACGCGCAGGAGTACTTCGACCAGTACGCGCGCTGGCACGCCGGCGCCGCCGCCGCGACCAGCCCGTCGTGGCAGGTGGCGCTGAGGGCCGCGGACGAGAAGAGCGTCACCGCCATGGGCGACCTGCTCCTGCAGCTCAACGCGCACATCCGGCGCGACAACCCGATCCGCGCGGTCGAGCAGACGGACGGCGTCCTGCGGCTTCCCGGGCCGATGCCCGCGTCGTCCGGGAAGCCCGACCACGAGCAGGTGAGCGTCGCGCTCGCCAACGCGATGGACGAGATGATGACGCTGCTCGCCGACCGCTACGACCCGACGATCGACGACGGCATGGAGCTCTTCGGGCTGGTCTTCGACGCGCGCGGCCTCTACTCGCTGATCGCCGCCTGGCGCGAGGAGTCCTGGCGCAACGCCGAGCAGCTGCGGCACGCGCGCGCCGTCGGCGGCACCGGCGGCCTCCTCTATCAGGCGAAGCTCGCGCAGATCGAGGACTCGGCCGCGGCCGGAGCGCAGGCGATCCTCGCCGCCACGCGGACCGATCCGGGCCGCAACGCGGCGCGCGACGCGTACTGCGCGGCGCACGTCTGAGCCGGTCGCGGCGCCGGCCGGCGGGGTAGGCGGAGCGCATGAGCATCGTCATCACCGGCGCCTCCGGCAACCTCGGGCGCCTCGTCGCGGCGGCCGTCCTCGACGGCGTCGACCCGTCCGAGGTCGTCCTCCTCACCCGGGACCCGTCACGGCTCGGCGACCTCGCCCGCCGCGGGGCGGAGGTGCGCACCGCCGACTTCATGGACCCGTCGACGCTTCCGGACGCGTTCGCCGGCGCCGAGAAGGTCCTCGTCATCAGCACGGACCAGATCGGCGCGCGCGTCCCGGGCCACAAGGCCGCCATCGACGCGGCGGTCGCCGCCGGCGCGCGCTCGATCGCCTACACGTCGGGGATCAACCCCTCGCACTCCAACCCGATCGTCGTCGCCACGGACCACCGCGAGACCGAGGAGCACCTGCGCCGGAGCGGCGCGGCATGGACCATGCTGCGCAACAGCATCTACGCGGAAGTCCTCCTCGGCGGCGCCGGGGCCGCGCTCGCCACGGGGCGGCACGTCACGAACGAGGGCGACGGCCGCGTCTCCTACGTCGCGCGCGAGGACTGCGCCGCGGTGGCCGCGGCGGTGCTGACCTCCGACGGCCACGACCACAAGATCTACGACGTCACGGGCCCGGCGGCGCTCGGCGCGGCCGACGTGGCGGCGCTCTACGGCGAGCTCGGCGGCCGCCCGGTGGACGTCGTGGCCGTCGACGACGCCGCCTACACGGCGGGCCTCGTCGAGCACGCGGGCATGCCCGAACCGGTGGCGCAGGCCTACGCGACGTTCGGGATCGGCACGCGGTGCGGGTACTCCGCGGCCGTGAGCGACGCGGTCCTCACCATCGCCGGCAAGGCGCCGAGAACGGCGCGCGACGTCCTCGCGGAGCACCGCGAGTCCCTGGCGAGCGGCGCCTAGGTTCGGGAATAATGGGCCGGACCCGGAGGTCTCGCCTACCGATGAGCACCAGGATGCAAGACCTGCTCGCGCAGGCCCGCACCGAGCTCCGCCACGAGCCGATCGAGCGGCGCGTGCGCGCGAGCCTCGGCGCGGAGACCGTCGTCGACAGCACGCGCGCGCTGCTCGTGTGGGAGCCGCGCCGCGTCGTCCCGTCGTTCGCGGTACCGGAGGAGGACATCCGCGCGGACCTCGCGCCGGCGCCCGCGGCGAACGGCGAGGTGGAGGGCGTGCTCCATCCGGGCATCGCCTTCGCGGTCCACACCGCCGCGGGCGAGGCGGTCGCGATCGGCGACCGCCCGGGCGCCGGCTTCCGCTTCGCCGACGACGACCTCGCCGGCTACGTCGAGCTCGACTTCGACGCCTTCGACGCGTGGTTCGAGGAGGACGAGCGCATCGCCGGCCATCCGCGCGACCCGTTCCATCGCGTCGACGTCCGCCGCAGCGAGCGGCCCGTCCGGATCGAGATCGGCGGCGACGTGGTGGCGGAGACGACGGGGGCGCGGCTGCTCGCGGAGACGAGCCTGCCGCTGCGGTTCTACATCCCGCGCGAGGACGTCCGGCTCGAGCTGCACCCGAGCGAGCGGCGGAGCTATTGCCCGTACAAGGGTCACGCGTCGTACTGGTCCGTCGACGCCGGCGGCCGCCGGCGACAGGACGTCGCGTGGAGCTACGAGGAGCCGCTGCCGGACGCCGGCCCGATCGCCGGGCTCGTGGCGTTCTGGGACGAGCGGGTGGACGTCTTCCTCGACGGCCGGGCGCGGCCCCGGCCCGGCGGCCCGTTCGCCGCGGCGCTGCGCGACGAGTTCGGCGTGTAGCGCGAGCAGCCCGGGCAGGCTCGGGCGCGACGCAAGCGGACGGCGAACGTGCTGGAGTCCCAGGCGGGCGGCGGCCGCGCGCCGGCGCCCGCGCCCCGCCGCCGTCAGAGGAACTTCTCCGTGACCATCGCCCCGACCGTGTCCGCGCTGCTGTCCGAGCTGACGCTGGAGGAGAAGGCGTCGCTGTGCCTGGGCTCCGACTTCTGGCACACGGCCGCGGTGCCGCGCCTCGGCATCCCGGCGATCACGCTGTCGGACGGCCCCCACGGGCTGCGCCGCCAGCCCGACGAGGGGGACCACGTCGGGGTCGGCGGGAGCCTGCCGGCCACGTGCTTCCCCACCGCGTCCGCGCTCGGCTCCTCCTTCGACCCCGACCTCGCGCGCCGGGTCGGCGTGGCCCTCGGCGAGGAGGCGCGGGCGCAGGACGTGCAGGTCGTCCTCGGCCCGGGAATCAACATCAAGCGCTCCCCGCTGTGCGGGCGGAACTTCGAGTACTTCTCGGAGGACCCGCTCGTGGCGGGCGTGCTCGGCGCGGCGCTCGCCGAGGGCGTGCAGGAGCAGGGCGTCGGCACCTCGGTCAAGCACTACGCCGCGAACAACCAGGAGACCGACCGCCTGCGCGTGAGCGCCGACGTGGACGAGCGGACGCTGCGCGAGATCTACCTGCCGGGCTTCGAGCGCGTGGTCACGCAGGCGCGGCCGTGGACGGTGATGTGCGCGTACAACAAGGTCAACGGCACCTATGCGTCGGAGCACAGGTGGCTGCTCACGGAGCTCCTGCGCGGGGAGTGGGGCTTCGACGGCCTGGTGATGTCGGACTGGGGCGCCGTCCACGACCGCGTCGCCGCGCTCGCGGCCGGCCTGGACCTCGAGATGCCGCCGGACCTCGGCGTCAGCGACGCCGCCGTGGTCGCGGCGGTGCGCGCCGGCGAGCTCGACGAGGCCGTGCTCGACCAGGCCGCCGCGCGGGTGCTGGAGCTCGTGGAGCGGACGCTCGCGCGCGGCGGGC
>DATMVH010000539.1:0-2003 GCA_035563395.1 Solirubrobacteraceae bacterium | reverse complement strand
GCGCGCGCTGGCCCTGCGCCGCGACCGCATCGACTACGACGCGCTGCCGCCGTCGCTGCGGACGACCGCCGTCGAGCCCGGCGACAAGCGCTACGCCAAGGTGCGCTCCACCTACATGCGCACGGGCGCGCCCGGCCTCGTGCTCCGGCCGCAGGCCGCCGGCGAGGTCGCCGACGCGCTCGGCTTCGCCCGCGAGCAGGACGTCCCGCTCGCCGTCCGCAGCGGCGGCCACGGCATCGGCGGCCGCTCGACGAACGACGGCGGGATCGTCATCGACCTCGCAGCGCTGGACGGGATCGAGGTGCTGGACCCGGAGCGGGGGCGGATCCGGCTCGGGCCCGGCGCGCGCTGGGGCCACGTCGCGCGGGCCCTGCAGCCGTACGGGCTCGCGATCAGCTCGGGCGACTACGGCGACGTGGGCGTCGGCGGGCTGGCGACCGCCGGCGGCCTCGGCTTCCTCGCGCGCCGGCACGGCCTCACGATCGACCGCGTCACCGCCGCCGAGGTCGTCCTAGCCGACGGCACCGTCGTCCGCGCGGACGCGGACACGCATCCGGAGCTGCTCTGGGCCGTGCGCGGCGCCGGCGCGAACTTCGGCATCGTCACCGCGCTGGAGCTCGACGCGTACCCGCTGCGCGACGTCGTCTTCTCCGTCATGCGGTTCGACGGCAGCGCCGTCGCGTCGCTGCTCGAGCGCTGGGGCGAGGTCGTCGAGGCCGCGCCGCGGGAGCTGACGAGCTTCCTCTACGCCTTCGCGCAGCGGAGCGGCCCGCCGGCCGTGCGACTGCTCAACGTCTTCGCCGGAGACGACGCCGAGGCCGCGATCGAGACGCTCACGCCGCTGCTCGGGATCGGCCCGCTGCTCGACCAGCAGGCCCGGCTCGCGCCCTACGCGGCGATCGTCCCGCCGGCCGACGCGCAGCATTACGGCAGCCCCGAGCAGCCGCTGATCAGCAACGGCCTCGCCGCGCGCCTAACGCCCGAGCTGAGCGAGCGGCTCGCGACCGGCCTGCGCACGCGGGTCGCGCCGTGGGTCGCCGTCCGCGCGGTCGGCGGTGCGGTCAACGACGTCGACCCGGCAGCCACCGCCTACGCGCACCGCCACCAGCAGTTCAACGTCAGCTCGGTCGGGCTCGGGGCATCGGAGGACGACTTCCACGCGCACTGGGACGACCTGCGCCCCCACCTCGACGGCCTCTACACGAGCTTCGAGACCGATCGGCGGCCGGAGCGCCTGCGCGACGCCTTCCCGGGCGACACGCTCGCGGAGCTGCGCAGGCTCAAGGCGCGCTTCGATCCCGGCGGAGTCTTCGATCAGAACTTCCCGATCGCGCCCGCGGCGGAGGCGGAGGGGCGGCGCGCGGTCGGGCGCGCCGCCTGAGCCGTCACCCGAAGTCGGCGCGCCCCGCGAAGTGCGCGTCGACCTCGGGCCGCGTGCGCTCGTAGAGGCCCAGCCGCTGGCCGCCCGGGGTCCGGAACGTCGCGCCCCGGCCGAGCGGCAGCTCGACCCGGCGCTCTGCCGCCACGCCGCGGTCGCGCAGCTCGTCCAGCGCCGCATCGAGGTCGCCGACGCGATGCAGGAGCACCGGCGCCTCGCCGGCGAGGTGCTCGGCCAGGACGAGCCGCGGGCCCTCGACGGCGAGCGCGACCTCCGCCACGCGCGTGCCCATCGCCTCGATGGCGAACACGACCCGCGCCCCGAGCGCCTCCCGGTAGAAGCGCAGGTCGGCCGCGACGTCGCGGCTCGGGACATAGAGGATGTCGAGCGCCTCGATCGTCATGGCGCGATCCTCCCAGCCGGCCACGCCGCGGCCCGCGCCCGGCGCATCCCGTCACCCCGCAGGCGCGACCGCCGCGGCTGCGTCCCGGAGCGCGGCGAGCAGCGCCTGCGTCGACGGGCGCGCCGCGTCGGCCCCGCGCGTGACCGCGAAGATCGCCCGGTCGACCCGGTTCCCCGCGACCGGGCGCACCGCGATCCCGGCCCGCCGCGCCGGCAGCACGAG
>DATMVH010000538.1:0-10654 GCA_035563395.1 Solirubrobacteraceae bacterium | reverse complement strand
TCGCCTTCGCGCGGTCGTAGCCGAACAGCTTCTGGAAGACGAGCACGACGTAGCTCATGAGGTTGATCGGGTCGTTCCAGACGATGACGATCCAGGGCCGGTCGGCCTCGATGTCGTCGTCGGTCGACGGAAGCTGGACCTCAGCGGGAGCAGCGGACACACTCCCAGGCTACGCGCTCGGGACATCCCTCATCGCCTGCTCGACGATCGTGAGGCCCCAAAGCGGAGCTTCAGCAACAGCGTGCCTGCGGCCGCGCCTCGCGCGCGTCCTGGCGGCGGCGCTCGAAGTCGCGGCGCGACATCACGGGCTCGCCGGGATGCTCGCGCCGGGCGTGCTCGACGTAGCGGTCGTACGCCGTCTCCCCCGCGACCTCGCGCAGGTACCAGCGCACGCCCGACATCGCCTCGCGCAGCGTCATCGGCCCGTGCGCTCCGGCTGGCGCGCGCCGTCACGGCCGAAGCGCGCCGCACCGCCGTTCGCCCCGGCGAGCATCGCGCGCTCCTCCGCCGTCGGGAAGAGCCCGGAGGGCGCGACGAGATGCGACTCCTCGGGCGGCGTCTCGGTGGTGGGCAGCGGCTCGCGCGCGCGGATCGCCTTCACCCACACGCGCGCGGCGTCCGCGATGACCACGATGATGAGCACGGCGAAGAGCGCGGCGAGGATGCCGTCGACCGTCGAGTTCGTCACGACCGCCTGCATGTCGTCGAGGCTCTGGGCCGGCGCGAGGACCTCCCCGTTGTCGAGCGCCTCCTGGAAGCGGTCGCGCTGCGCGAAGAAGCCGAGCGTCGGCACGTCCGAGAAGACCTTCTGGTAGCTCGCGGTGAGCGTCACGGCCGCGTCCCAGGCCAGCGGAATGCCCGTCACCCACGCCCACTTGAGCTTCCCGGCCTTGATCAGCAGCGTCGTCGCGACCGTCAGGGCCACCGCGGCCAGCAGCTGGTTCGCGATGCCGAACAGGGGGAACAGCTGGTTGATCCCGCCGAGCGGGTTCGTCACGCCGGCGTAGAGGAAGTAGCCCCACGCCCCGACGACCAGCGCGCTCGTCAGCCACAGGCCCGGCTTCCAGCTCACCCGCGCGAACGGCTTGTACACGTTGCCGAGGGTGTCCTGCAGCATGAACCGCCCGACCCGGGTGCCCGCGTCCACCGTGGTGAGGATGAACAGGGCCTCGAACATGATGGCGAAGTGGTACCAGAAGGCCTTCAGGCTCTCGGCGGTCGCTCCGGCGAAGATCTCGGACATGCCGATGGCCAGCGTCGGCGCGCCGCCGGTGCGGGCGACGAGCGTCTCCTCGTCGACGGCGGCGGCCGCCGCGGACAGCTCGCCCGGCGTGATCTGGAAGCCCAGCCCGTTGACCGCCTGCGAGGCGGACTGCACGCTGTCGCCGAGCACGCCCGCGGGCGTGTTCATCGCGTAGTAGAGCCCCGGCTCGATGATCGACGCGGCGATGATCGCCATCACGGCGACGAACGACTCGGTGAGCATCGCGCCGTAGCCGATGATCCGGACCTGCGACTCCTTCTCGATCATCTTCGGCGTCGTGCCGGAGGCGATCAGCGAGTGGAAGCCCGACAGCGCGCCGCACGCGATCGTGATGAACACGAACGGGAACAGCGCGCCGGCGAACACGGGGCCCTCGCCGCTGGAGGCGAACTTCGTCACCGCCTCGTTCTGCATCACCGGCAGCGTCACGATGATGCCGACCGCCAGCAGGGCGATCACGCCGATCTTCATGAACGTGGAGAGGTAGTCGCGCGGCGCGAGCAGCATCCACACCGGCAGCACCGACGCGACGAAGCCGTAGGCGATGAGGCAGAAGGCGATCGCCTCGGGCGACAGCGTGAAGGCGTCGGCGAGACCGGAGTCCTGCACGAACCCGCCCGCGATGATGGCCAGCAGCAGCAGCGTGACGCCGATCGCGGTGGTCTCCAGCACGCGCCCCGGCCGGATCACGCGCAGGTAGAAGCCCATGAACAAGGCGATCGGGATGGTCATCGCCAGCGAGAACGTCCCCCACGGCGACTCGGCCAGCGCGTTCACGACCACGAGCGCCAGCACCGCCAGCAGGATGATCATGATCGAGAACACCGCGAGCAGCGCGGCGACGCCGCCCACCGGCCCGATCTCGTCGCGCGCCATCTGGCCGAGCGACTTGCCGTCCCGGCGCATGGAGAAGAACAGGATCACCATGTCCTGGACGGCGCCGGCGAAGATGACGCCGACGATGATCCAGATCGTTCCCGGCAGGTAGCCCATCTGCGCGGCGAGCACCGGCCCGACCAGCGGGCCGGCGCCGGCGATGGCGGCGAAGTGATGGCCGAAGAGCACCCGCCGGTCCGTCGGCTGGTAGTCGATGCCGTTGTCGAGGCGCTCGGCGGGCGTCGCCCGCTTGTCGTCGACCTCGAGGACGCGCCGCACGATGAAGCGCGCGTAGAAGCGGTACGCGATCGCGTACGAGGCGAGCGCAGCGAAGATCAGCCACGCCGCGGAGATCTGCTCCCCGCGGACGAGCGCGACGATCGCCCATGCGACGGCGCCCACGATGGCGACGACGGTCCAGATCGCGATGGACCGTGCTCGGCTCCGCTGCATGTCTCCCGTCCTCCCGAGACTCGTGACTCGAGTCACGTACCCGACGTCCGGGGCGGGCAATCCGCGTCAATACATGGGCTGTGCGGCGTATCCCGCGTCGGCGAGCGCGGCGAGCACCGCGTCGGCGTGGTCCTGGCCGCGCGTCTCCAGCACGAGCTCGACCGCCGTCTCGCGCACGTGGAGCTCGACGCCCTCGCGGACGTGGGAGACGTCGACGACGTTCGCGCCCGCCTGGGCGATCCGCGTCAGCAGCCCCACGAGCCCCCCCGGCCGGTCCGGCACCTTCGTGGAGATCACGAGGCGGCGGCCGGCGAGCGTCTCGTGCCGGCGCGCGATCGACAGCAGCAGCCCCGGGTCGACGTTCCCGCCCGACAGCACGGCCACGGTCGTCCCGCCGGACGCGGGCGTCACCTGCCCGCCGAGCAGCGCCGCGACGCCCACCGCGCCGGCGCCCTCGACGACCAGCTTCGCCCGCTCGAGCAGCCAGAACATCGCCTCCGCCGTCTCCTCGTCCTCGACGACCGCGAGCCCGTCGAGCCACTCGCGCAGCAGGCGGAGCGTCAGGTCGCCGGGCCGCTTCACCGCGATGCCGTCGGCGATGGTGAGCGCGGACGTCGCCGGCACGGGCTCCCCGCGCGCGAGCGACTCCGGGTACGGCGCGCACGCGGCGACCTGCACGCCGACCACCTCGACCTCCGGCCGCGCCGACTTCACGGCGATGGCGATCCCCGCGGCGAGGCCGCCGCCGCCCACGGGGACGACGACGCGCGCGAGGTCGGGGACGTCCTCGAGCAGCTCGAGCCCGAGCGAGCCCTGCCCCGCCACGATGTCCGGGTCGTCGTAGGGATGGACGAAGGCCGCGCCCGACGACTCGGCGTGCTTCGTCGCGAGGGCGATGCACTCGTCGAGCGACTCCCCGCCCACGTGCACGGTCGCGCCCTGCCCGCGCGCCGCCTCGGCCTTCGCGATCGGCGCGGCGGCCGGCACGAAGACGTCGCACGGCACGCCGCGGGCGGCCGCGACCGCCGCGAGCGCCTGCGCGTGGTTGCCGGCGGAAGCGGCGACGACGCCGTCGGCGCAACCCGCGTCCCCCAGCGCGGCGAGCTTCGCCGCCACGCCGCGAACCTTGAACGAGCCGGTCCGCTGCAGGTTCTCCGCCTTGAGCGCGACGGTGGCACCGGTGCGCTGGGAGATCGTTCGGCTGGAGACGACCGGCGTGCGCCGCGCGACGCGCCCGACGGCCTCGCGCGCCGCGGCGATGTCGCGCGACGTGACGCCCATCAGTCCGGGATCGCGAGGATGGCGTCGATCTCCACCGTCGCCCCGAGCGGAAGCGAGGCGACGCCGATCGTGGTCCGCGCGGGCGGCTCCCCCTCGAAGTAGGCGCCGTACGCCTCGTTGACCTGCTTGAACGTGGAGATGTCGGTGACGTAGATGCCGCAGCGCACCGCGTCGGCCAGCGAGGCGCCCGCGGCGGCGGCGACGATCGCGAGGTTGTCGAGGCAGCGCGCGGTCTGCGCGCCCACGTCTCCCTCGACCAGGCTCCCCGTGTCCGGGTCGACCGGCGTCTGCCCGGAGAGGAAGACGAGACCGGCGCTCTTGACGGCGTGGGAGTAGGGCCCGGCCGCCTCCGGCGCGCCGACGGCCGTCACGGTTTCGCGATGGTGGGACATGGGGAGGCACCCTGACAGATGGCCAACCGGCTCGCGAACGAGACCTCCCCGTACCTCCTCCAGCACGCCCACAACCCGGTCGACTGGCACCCCTGGGGCGAGGAGGCGCTGGCGCGCGCGCAGGCCGAGGACAAGCCGCTGATCGTCTCCATCGGCTACGCCGCGTGCCACTGGTGCCACGTCATGGAGCGCGAGTCCTTCGAGGACCCCGAGGTCGCGGCGGTGATGAACGAGCACTTCGTCCCCGTGAAGGTCGACCGCGAGGAGCGCCCGGACGTCGACGCGATCTACATGGACGCCGTGCAGGCGATGACCGGCCACGGGGGGTGGCCGCTGAACGCGTTCGTCACCCCGGACGGCGTCCCGTTCTACGCCGGGACGTACTTCCCGCCCGAGCCCAGGCACGGCATGCCGTCGTGGCGGCAGGTGCTGGCCGGCGTGGCCAGGGCGTGGCGCGAGCAGCGGGCGGAGATCGAGGAGGCGGGCAAGACGATCGTCCCGCGCCTCGGGGGCGGCGCCCATCTCACCGCGCAGGAGGGCGACATCGACCCGGCGGGGCTCGACGCGGCCGTCGCCACCCTGCGCCGCGGCTACGACTGGGAGCACGGCGGCGTCTCCGCCCGCGCGCCGAAGTTCCCGCTCGCCTCCGTGGTCGAGTTCCTGCTCGCGCGCGGGGAGCGCGAGATGGCGCTGCACACGCTGCGCGCGATGGCGAGCGGCGGCATGTACGACCAGGTCGGGGGCGGCTTCGCGCGCTACTCCGTCGACGCGCGCTGGATCGTCCCGCACTTCGAGAAGATGCTCTACGACAACGCGCTGCTCGCCCGCGCGTACCTGCACGGGTGGCAGGTGTCGGGCGAGCCGTTCTTCGCGCGCGTGTGCACGGAGACGCTCGACTGGGCGCTGCGGGAGCTGCGCCAGGAGGAGGGCGGCTTCGCCTCCGCGCTCGACGCGGACTCCGAGGGCGAGGAGGGGCGGTTCTACGTCTGGACCCCCGCGCAGGTGCGCGAGGCGCTCGGCGACGACGCGCTCGCCGAGGCGGCGATCGCCCACTTCGGCATCACCGAGCACGGCAACTTCGAGCGCAGCAACGCCCTCGTCCGCGCGACGTCCGATCCGCCGGAGCTGGAGGAGATCAAGGCGCGCCTGCTCGCCGCGCGTGAGCGGCGCGTGCGTCCGGGGCTCGACGACAAGCGCTTGACGGCGTGGAACGCCCTGATGATCTCCGCGCTGGCGGACGCCGGCGCCGCGATGGACCGCGCGGACTACGTGGAGGCCGCCGTCGGCGCCGCCGAGTTCATCCAGCGCGACCTCCGGGACGCCGGCGGGCGCCTCCTGCGGACCTACAACCGCGGGCGGGCGAAGCTCCGCGCCTACCTCGAGGATCACGCCTTCCTGCTCGAAGCGCTCCTCACGCTGTACGAGGCGACCTTCGACCCGCGCTGGTTCGGCGCGGCGCGCGACCTCGGCGAGACGCTCATCGCCCGCTTCGCGGACCGCGACCGCGGCGGCTTCTACTCGACGGCGGACGACCACGAGGCGCTCGTCACCCGGCGCAAGGAGCTCGACGACACGCCGATCCCGTCCGGCGCGTCGTCCGCGGCGTACGGGCTGCTGCGGCTCGCCCGGCTGACCGGCGAGCACCGCTACGAGGAAGCCGCGCTCGGCGTCCTGCTCCTGCTCCACCAGGTCGCGCCACAGCACCCGGCCGCCTTCGGCCACTTCCTGCAGGCGCTGGACTTCCACCTCGCGCCCGTGCGGGAGGTGGCGATCGCCGGGCCGGCCGCCGAGCCGCTCGAGCGGCTCGTGCGGCAGCGGTTCCGCCCGCATCTCGTGCTCGCCGGCGGGCCCGCGGACGACGTCCCGCTGCTGGAGGGCCGCGGCCCGGTGGACGGCCGCGCGGCGGCCTACGTGTGCGAGCGCTTCAGCTGCCTGCGCCCCGTGACCGAGCCGGACGAGCTCGCGGCGCTGCTCGAGTAGCGCCTACGCGTCAGGGTCGACTGCGGGCGAATCCCGATGGCGCCCGCGTCCGGAGGTCCGGTAGAACCTGCCGCGACTCCCCGCCCGCGTCCCGGAGGCGCTCTTCCATGGCCAAGCTCCTGACCCTGCCCGCCGGCCGCCGCGCCAAATGGGCCGTCGCCGGCGTGTGGGTGCTCGTCTTCGCGGTCTCGATCGCGGCGAACCTGCCCGGGCGCTACGCCGACGCGGAGAACAACGAGTCCACGACGTTCCTCCCCGGGGACGCCGAGTCGACCGAGGTCCTCGGCATCACGGACGAGCTGCAAGGCGGCGAGCAGGCGCCGATCGTCATCGTCTACCGCCGCGAGCGCGGGCTGGAGGCCGCCGACCGCGCGCGGATCGCCGCCGACCGGCAGGAGCTCAACCGCGCGATCCGGGAGAACCGGGGCAGGATCTACCGCGCGGTGTCGCCGTTCGGCGCGCCGGTCCCGTCGCGCGACGGGAACGCGGCGCTGCTGATCGGCAGCATCACCGGGGACGGCGAGGCGAACACGATCCTCGACCCCGTCGACGACATCCGGGCGCGCGTCAGCGACCCCGGCGGCGGGCTCGCGGTCAAGGTCACCGGCGGCGCGGGCTTCGCCGCGGACGCCATCAAGGTCTTCGAGGGCATCAACAGCACGCTGCTCGGGTCGGCGCTGCTGCTCGTCGTCGTGCTGCTGATCCTCATCTACCGCAGCCCGATCTTCCTCTTCATCCCGCTCGCCGCGGTCGTGTTCGCCGAGGTGACGACCCGGTCGATCGCCTACGGGCTCACGGAGCTCGGGGTGACCGTCAACGGCCAGACCTCGTCGATCCTCTCCATCCTCGTGCTCGGCGCGGGGACCGATTACGCGCTGCTGCTCGTCTCGCGCTACCGGGAGGAGCTGCGCAAGCACGAGGACAAGCACGAGGCGATGGCGCTCGCGTTGCGCACGGCCGGGCCGGCGATCCTCGCCTCGGCGCTGACCGTGATCTGCGCCCTGCTGTGCCTGACGGTGGCCCTCGTCGAGGGCACGGCGGGGCTCGGGCCGGTCGGCGCGCTCGGGATCGCCGTGGCGATGATCGCCATGCTGACCTTCCTGCCCGCGCTGCTGGTGATCTTCGGCCGGCGCGCGTTCTGGCGCCCGGCGATCCTCGGCTGGGACAACGGCATCCCGCACTTCGGGGACGAGGGCGCAGACGAGACGCACGGCGCCTGGCGGCGCGTGGGCGAGCGGGTCGCGCGGCGGCCGCGGCGGATCTGGATCGGCACCAGCGCGGTGCTGCTGGCCGGCGCGCTCGGGCTGCTGACGATGGACACCGGTCTCACCCAGACGGAGGGCTTCCGCGACGAGGTGGAGTCGATCGAGGGGCAGGCGCTGCTCGCCCGGTCGTTCCCGGCGGGGGCGAGCGCGGCGACGGAGATCGTCGTCCCGCGCGGCGGCGACGTGGGCGCCGTCTCGCGGGCGGTGGCGGGCACGGAGGGCGTGGCGCAGGTGACGCCGGCGCGGGGCGTGGAGCCCGGCCCGCAGGGGACGCTGCTGGAGGCGGTCCTCGAGCCCGACCCGTACTCGACCGTGGCCTACGACCTCATCCCGTCGATCCGGGCGGCCGCGAAGGAGGCCGGAGGCCCCGGCGTGCTGGTCGGCGGGCCGTCGGCGATCGAGTACGACGTGCGCCAGGCGGCCGCGCGCGACACGCGCGTGATCATCCCGATGTGCCTCGTGGTGGTGCTCGTGATCCTCGTCGCGCTCCTGCGTGCGGTCGTGGCGCCGCTCCTGCTCATCGGCACCGTGATCCTGTCCTTCTCGGCGGCGCTCGGGATCTCCCTCGTGATCTTCGACGTGATCTTCGGCTTCCCGGGGATCGACCCGTCGTTCCCGCTCTACGCCTTCATCTTCCTCGTGGCGCTGGGCATCGACTACAACATCTTCCTGATGGCCCGCGTGCGGGAGGAGACCGTGCGCCACGGCACGCGGCAGGGCATGCTCCGCGGTCTCGCGGTCACCGGCGGGGTGATCACGTCGGCGGGGATCGTGCTCGCCGGGACCTTCTCCGTGCTGGCCGTCCTGCCGCTCGTCTTCCTCACCGAGATCGGCTTCGTGATCGCCTTCGGCGTGCTGCTGGACACCTTCGTGGTCCGCTCCGTCCTCGTGCCCGCGCTCGTGCTCGACATCGGACCGGGGGTGTGGAAGCCGTCGCGGCTGGCGCACGAGGGCGGCGGCGGGCCGGGCGGCACGGTGGCGCAGGCGGACGAGCCGCAGGTGCCCGACGCGGCGGCGAACGGGCGGCTGCGCTCGGGCGACCGGATCCGGGGCGGCTGACGGGCCGCCGCCGCGGCGGGGCGGCATCGTCGACGACCCGGATCGCACGGGAGGGCCGAGCGGCGACCGGTGCGGGGCCTTTACCATTCGGCGGTGAGACGCGGGATGGCCGACGCTCCGAGCCCCCACCCCGGCGTGCCCACGGGCGGCGCCCCACCGGCCGCCGGGCCGTCCGTGCCGCCGGGCGAGCTCGGGCGGATGCTCGACCAGGTGCCGGTCGGGATCGTCTCCGCGGACGCCGAGGGGCGCGTGCGGCTCCTCAACCGGCATGCCAAGGCGGTGCTCGGCGTGCGCGCGCGCGACGTCGCGGGCGCGCCGCTCACCACGCTCTTCCCGGGCGCCGAGGATGCGGTCTCGTCCCTCGTCGCCGTCGGCGCGGGCGACGCCCCGGAGACGAGGGCGGTCCGGATCGACCGCGCCGACGGCACCCGCTGGCTCGACCTCCTGGCCACGGGCTTCAACGCGCCGGGCGGGGACCCGGTCACCGTGCTTCTCCTCCAGGACGTCACCGCCCGCGTGGGCGCCGAGCTCGCCGTCCGCGAGAGCCACCAGCTCCTGAGCGCGGTCACGGAGGGCACGAACGACATCCTGTTCGTCAAGGACCACGCCGGGCGGTACCTGATGATCAACGGCGCCGGCGCCACGCGGGTCGGGCGGAGGCCCGAGGACTGCATCGGCGCCCACGTGCGCGACCTCTACGACGCCGAGACCGCCGAGCGCATCCTGGCCGACGACCAGGCGGTGATGGAGGCCGGCGAGACGAAGGAGTTCGAGGAGACGATCGTCCCGGTCGGCGGCGAGCGCCGCGTGTTCCTCGCCACCAAGTCCCCCTACCGCGACGCGGACGGGCAGATCGTCGGCGTCGTCGGGGTCGCGCGCGACATCACGGACCGCAAGCGCAGCGAGGAGCGGCTCCGGATGCTCGCCGGCGCGGGCGAGATCCTCAGCGCGTCGCTCGACTACACGGCCGCGCTCGAGGCCGTCGCCCGGGCGGCCGTCCCCGCCTACGCCGACGGCTGCGTCGTCGAGCTGGTCCGGAGCGGCGGGAAGCGCGAGCTCCTCGCCGTCGCGGGCAGCGAGCCGGACTGGGAGGCGGCGGCTCGGGACCTGTGGGAGCGCCGGGGGCCCGTGGCGGCGCCCGCCGGCGCCGGAGGGTCGCACTTCGATCCCGCCGTCGACCCGGCGGCGTGGGCGCGCGCGGCCGAGGACGAACAGCATCGCGCGGCGCTCGAGCGGGTGTGCCCGCGGTCGCTCATCACCGTGGCGCTCGTCGCCGGCGGCGACCCGCCGCTCGGCACGCTGACGTTCATGACCGGCCCGTCCGGGCGCCGCCTCGACCGCGACGATCTGCGCCTGGCAGAGGAGCTCGGGCGGCGGGCGGCGACGGCGGTGGCCCACGCCCGCCTGCACGCGGAGCGGTCGCACATCGCGCACACGCTGCGGGCGAGCCTGCTGCCGCCGCGGCTCCCGGCGGTACCGGGCGTGCGCGTCGCGAGCCGCTTCCACGCCGCGGGGTCGGCGCACCAGGTCGGCGGCGACTTCTACGACCTCTTCCCGCTGGCCGACGGCCGGTTCGTGCTCGTGATCGGCGACGTCTGCGGCAAGGGCGCCGAGGCGGCCGCCGTGACGGCCCTCGCCCGCTACACGATCCGCGGCTCCACGCTGCGCGAGGACTCCCCCGCGCGGCTCCTGTCGCTCCTCAGCGAGGCGCTGTTGCGCCAGGACGTCGGCGGCTTCTGCTCCGTGCTGTGCGCGCGGCTCGAGCCCGCGGACGGCGGCCTGGGAATGGTCATGGCGAGCGGCGGCCATCCGCTTCCGCTGCTCCTCCGCGCCCGCGGCACCGCGGGCGAGGTCGGCAACCTCGGCACGCTGCTCGGCGTCATCGAGGATCCGGAGCTGCCGGAGTTCACCCACACGCTGGCGCCCGGCGAGACGATGCTGTTCTACACCGACGGCGTCAGCGAGGCGGGCGCCCCCGAGCGCCTCATGGAGCCGGCGGAGCTCGTCGAGCTCGCCCTGCCGTGGGCGGACTGGGGCGCGGAGGCGGTCGCGGCGCGGCTCGACGCGGCCGCGCTCGCCGCCGG
>DATMVH010000537.1:0-2790 GCA_035563395.1 Solirubrobacteraceae bacterium | reverse complement strand
CACCGGCTCGACGCCGCGATCGACCTCACGGTCCGCGGCGTGATCCTCCCGGGCACGCCGCAGGACTACCGCGTCGCCCGCACCCGGCCGTGGTGGCCGGCGCTGCGCGCCGTGACCGCCCGCGTGCGCATGTGGGCGGACTGGCCGACGCTCCAGCCCGATCCGGCGTTCGACGTGGGCGACCCCGCGTCGCCGGGCCACCACTCCCTGCTGGCGCTCGACGAGCAGATCCGCGCCGCGGAGCGGGACGGGCTCGCGGTGTTCCTGCTCCCGTACCGCTATCCGCCGTGGGCGAACGGCACCGCGGAGCTGCAGCCGGCGTCGGCCGCGGACCTCGCGCACATGCTCGCCGACCGCGCGCGCCCCGGCGCGATCCGGAGGGCGGACGGCGGGCCGCCGGCGGGCCTGAAGGCGCGCGAGTACGCGCTTCCCGCCGATGGGCACGGCCCCGACTCGCCCTGGGGCCGCTTCGTTTCCGCGCTGCTCGACCGCTACGTGGCGCGCGGGGAGGAGCACGGCCGCATCCAGGCGCTCGAGGTCGTCAACGAGCCCAACCTCCAGCTGTGGCCGCAGCGCTCGCCCGCGGCGGCGGCGAGCCCGTTCGACGACGACGGGACCGAGCTCGTCGCCCACCGCGCGGTGGCCGAGATGATGGTGACCGTCGACGAGCTGGTGACGGCGGCCGGTGGCGGGCTCACGTGCCTCGCGCCCTCCGTCGCGGACGCCGAGACCTACCCGCGCCTCGTCAGCGGGGTCCGCGACGGCTTCGCCGAGGCGCTCCTCGACGAGCTCGACCGCCGCGGATTCGGCGGCGGCTGCCACTGGCGGTGGTCGTACCACAACTACGGCGACATGGAGCAGGGCACGGACGGCGTCGTGGACCTGCGGCGCCGGATCGCCGGGCGCTGGCGCGGCCTCGAGCGCGACGGCGGTCCGGTGATGGCGGCCACGGAGGGCGGCTGCCGGCTGTCGGCGATGGGGGAGGGCCTCTCGGACGAGGCGCGCCTGCGCGAGCAGGCCGTGCGGCTGGCGCGCGCGGTCGATCGTCATCGCGACCTCGCCGACCTCGGCGCCGGGCTCGAGTTCCTCACCCAGTACACGGTGATGGCCGACCCGAACTACGACTGCGGCCTGCGCGGCGCCGACGGGACGGAGCGCCCGGCGTTCGGCGCGTGGTGCACCGCGCTCGCCTGAGCGCCGCGTCGGCGGTTTACGCGCGCGGCGCGCGTGGGACTGCCAGGTCTGGGCATCACCGGTCCGGGAGGGGAAGAGATGGGACGCAGAGGGGTTCTCGCGGCGCTCGCGGCGACGATGGCCATCGCGGCGCCACCGGCCGCGGCCCAGTCGCCGGCGCCGGGCGCGGCCGACGGCGTGTCGCTCGTGGCGAGCCTGCCCGAGCTCAAATTCGCGACGGCGATCAACTTCCTCCAGTACGGCACGGCCCCGCGCGGGCGCGACGTCATGTTCGCCACCGGGCGCTTCGGGCTCGCCGCCTACGACGTCGGCGACCCGCGCCGGCCGCGCCTGCTCGACGGCCTCGGCAACGAGGACTTGCGCCTGGCGGGCGACCTCCCCGTCGACGCCGACGACAGCGACGGGACCGTCTCGACGTACTGGCAGAACGAGGACATGGACGTCGACGCCCGGCGCAAGCTCGTGTTCCTCGCCCGCGACCCGCGCTCGTTCGGCAAGACGACGCGCGACGACGCCGCGGTCGCCGGCGTCTACATCGTCGACGCGAGCAACCCGCGCGACCTGCGGCTGCTCACCTTCCACCAGCTGCCCACGGGCCACACGACGACGTGCATCAACGACTGCGACTTCCTGTGGACGGGCGGCCCGGCGAGCTCCGCGAGCCAGCTCGGGGCGTGGCCCGGCGGCCGGCCGATCATCGTCACGGACATCCGCGACCCGCGCAACCCGAGGACGGCGCCGCAGGCCGTCGACCTGTTCCGCGACGACGGCGTCACGGCGTACTCGCACGACGTGCAGGTGGACGGGGACGGCGTCGCCTGGGTGTCCGGCCAGGGCGGCGTGCGCGGGTACTGGACCGAGGGCATGCACCGCGACCCGCTGCTCGGCCGCGTCCGCCGCGCCACGCCGACGAACCCGATCCCGTACGCGGGCGGCGAGTTCGACACCGCCACAGCGCCGTCGGCGTTCATGCACAACGCCTTCCGCGCCGTGGGCGACGAGGCCGGCGACGGCCCGGAGCCGGGGCACGGGCGCGACCCAAGCCAGCTCCTGCTCGCGACGGAGGAGGCCGACGCGCCGCCCGACTGCAACGGCCTCGCCCAGTTCTCGATCGCCTCGCTGGCGGGGTCCTTCCGCGGCGGCGGGTGGCGATCGCGCGAGAACCGGCCGTTCCGGCTGCAGGTCGTGGGCCGCTGGAGCCCGCACGGGGAGGCCGGCACGCACGTCGACGCGACGATCTACTGCTCCGCGCACTACTTCGACGCCGAGGACGGCCTGCTCGCGTACTCCTGGTACGACCAGGGCACGCGCTTCATCGACGTGCGCAACCCGCGCCGGCCGCGGCAGGTCGCGTACTTCCGGCCGGAGGGCGGGATCTCGTGGGCGCCGTACTTCCACGGCCGCTACGTCTACGTCGCCGACCACGGCCGCGGCGTCGAGATCCTGCGCCTCGACTCGCGGCGCCGTGCCACCGTGGTGGCCCCGGCGCCCTCGGCCCGGCACCTGCGGCTCGTCCGCGCCGCGTCCGCGGGGCTGCGGCCGGACCCGGAGCTCGGCTGGATGTGCCCGTTGCCGGCGGCGTGATGCGCAGCCGCG
>DATMVH010000536.1:0-2125 GCA_035563395.1 Solirubrobacteraceae bacterium | reverse complement strand
CGGCACCCAGCCCAGGCGCTGGAGCGCACTCGCGAGGCGCTGGAAGGGCTCGGCGAGGTCGTCCGGGCAGGGCTCGACGCGGCGCCCGCGACGCCGCTCAACGTCGACATCGGCCCGCACCGCCGGCTCGTGTTCGTTCGCGGCGACGTGGAGGACTTCAAGCTCGTCAAGAACGCGTTCGGCGGCACGGTCAACGACGTCCTGCTCACCGTGGTGGCGGGCGCGCTGCAGACGTGGCTGCGCTCGCGCGGCGTGCGCACGGAGGGCCTCGAGCTGCGCGCGCTCGTCCCCGTCTCCATCCGGACGCGTACGGAGCGCCACCAGCTCGGCAACCGCATCGCGGCCATGCGCGCCCCGCTGCCCGTCTACGTGCAGGACCCCGTCGCGCGCCTGCGCGTCGTCGCCCAGGCGACGCAGGGGCTCAAGGACTCCAAGCAGGCGCTCGGCGCCGAGGTCCTCGCCAGCCTGGAGGCGCTCGCGCCGCCGACCATGCTCGCGCAGGCCTCGCGGATCAACTTCTCCACGCGGCTGTTCAACCTGCTGGTGACCAACGTCCCCGGGCCGCAGTTCCCGCTGTACGTGCTCGGGCGCGAGTTGCAGGACCTCTTTCCCGTCGCCTTCCTGCCGAAGCGCCACGCACTCGCCGTGGCGATCATGTCCTACAACGGCCGCATGGACTTCGGGCTGCTCGGCGACTACGACGCCATGCCGGACCTGGACGCGCTCGGCGAGATGGTGCGCGCCAATCTCGCGGAGCTCGTGGCGGCGGCGCGCGCGCCGGGAAACGGCTCGGGCGACGTCAGTAGCCGAGGGCGAACTTCGCGTCCTCGGACATCTTCTCCGGCGACCACGGGGGTGTGAACACCATCGTGGGCGTGACGGAGTCGACGCCGGGAAGCTCGCCGACGAACTCCTCGATCTGCTCGGAGACCTGCGGCCCGATCGGGCACGCGGGGGTCGTCAGCGTGAAGGTGACGTGGACGTGGCCGCCCTCGATCTCGACGCCGTAGATGAGGCCGAGCTCGACGAAGTCGAGACCGAGCTCGGGATCGATGACGTTGGAAAGGGCCTCGAGCACGTCGTCGTGGTCCACCATGGCCTTGAGTCTAGCCGCGCTTTCCGCTTAGGTTCCGGACTATCGTCTCCTTCGACGAACAGGCGGGAGTGCTGCGGGTCTCCGGGGAGGAGGACCGCATGACGAGCGGGCGCCGCCGCCGGCCGCTGTCGGCGGCGCTGCGGGCGACGCGCGACGTCATCGTCGACCTGTCGGAGCTGCGCTTCGCCGACCCGTCGCTGATGATCGACCTCGCCGTCCTCGCGCAGCGCCTGCGCGCCCAGGGGCGGACGCTCTTCCTGCGCCAGCCGCAGCCGCACGTGCGCAAGCTCATCGAGCTCGTCGGGCTCCACCGGCTCCCGTCCGTGCGGCTCGTCGCCGCGCAGCCCGCCGGCGCCGTTTAACGCGCGCGTACGGCGCGGGGGTAGCCTTCGCCGCAGTGCCGCTGCTCCTCGTCGCCCTCTTCATCCTCGTCCCGATCGCCGAGCTCGCGATCATCATCCAGGTCGGGCAGGCGCTCGGCGTGTGGTGGACGATCGCGCTGCTGATCGCGGACTCCGTGCTCGGCTCGCTGCTGATGCGCTCGCAGGGGCGCGCGGCGTGGCGGCGCTTCACGGTGGCGCTGCAGGCGGGCCGGCCGCCTGCGCGCGAGGTCGCGGACGGGGTGCTGATCATCTTCGGCGGCGCGCTCCTGCTCACGCCGGGGTTCCTGTCGGACGTCGCGGGCCTGCTGTTCCTCCTTCCGCCCACGCGCGCGGTCATCCGGCGCCTCTTCCTGCGCGAGGCGGTGCGGCGCATCACGGTGTCGCTCGCCGGGGCGCGCATGCCACCCCCGCGCCGGCCCGGCGGCGACGTCGACGGCACCGCCGTCGAGGTGGACACCGAGCGCCTCGGCCGGTGAGCGTCGGGCACGGCGACGAGGCGGTGCGGGGCGCCGCCACCGACAGCGTAACGTACGCGTTCGGGGATCCGCGCACCGACGTCTACGGCGTCGCCCGGCTCGGGCTGTCGCGCGCCGCGGACGGCGCTCGCCGGGGCAGCGCGCTCGCCGTGCTGTTCTCGGGCCGCGCG
>DATMVH010000535.1:0-4195 GCA_035563395.1 Solirubrobacteraceae bacterium | reverse complement strand
CGTGCCGTCGCGCGCGAGGATCGCCGCCCGCGGCGGCATCTCCGTCTCCCGCCGCAGCCGCTCGCCGCGCCGCATGCCGGGGTAGACGAGGTGACGGCCCCAGTCCACGCCGGCGCCGCCCTCCGCGAGCGCACCGACGGGGACTTGAAGCCGCCCGGTGAGCTCGCCGAAGATCCGCGTCCGCAGCCGCACGGGCACCGCGACGCGGCCGCCGCGGGGCTCCTCGGCGCGCCCGGCCTCGACCCCCACGAGGGTGAGCGCGTCGCGCGCGCCGTGGTAGACGCGGACGAAGCGGCGCACCGGCGCGCGGCTCCGGGCGGCCGGGGTGAGGAGCCGGTACATGCCCACGAGGTCGCCGCGCTCCCACGCGTCGGCGAATGCCTGCGCGGCCTCGCGCTCGGGCGGATCGAAGCGCGCGCCGGCCACGAGGCCGCCGAGGAAGGCGATGCCGGCGGTCGCGAGCAGCGCCATGCGCCGCGCCGCCGGGGGCACGCCGCGCAGCCCTCCGGCGAGGCCATCGCCGGAGCGGGGGGAGCGCCGCGGGGCGCTGGTCTTCGACATGTGCAGGTGAATCCTGACGCCTCCGGCGGCGGCGCGCGCCCGCTCCGGACCGCGGTGTCCGCACCGGTACGCTCGGGGTTCGGTGACGGGCCTCGACTGGATCATCGTCGGACTCGTCCTGCTGCTCGCCGTCTTCGGCTGGGCGCAGGGCTTCATGGCGGGCGCGCTGGCGCTCGCCGGCCTCGCCCTGGGCGCGTTCGTCGGCACGCGGATCGGGCCGCTCGTCCTCGCGGACGGGTCGCGCTCCCCCTACGCGCCGCTGTTCGGGCTCGTCGGCGCGCTGCTCGTCGGCGGCATCCTCGCGGGCGTCTTCGAGGCCTTCGGCGGGCGATTGCGCAGCGTCTTCGGCCGCATCCCGGGCGTCGCGGCCGCCGACGGGCTGCTCGGGGCGCTGCTCGTCGCCTGCGCCGGGCTCGGGATCGTGTGGATCCTCGGCGCCTTCGCGGTGCAGCGCGGCGGCTACGAACTGCGCGAGGAGGTCCGCCGCTCGACGATCCTCCAGCGGCTCAACACGATCCTCCCGCCGTCCGGGCCGCTGCTGAACTCGCTGCGGCGGCTCGACCCGTTCCCGCGCATCGACGGGCCCATCGTCGAGGTGGCGCCGCCGCGCAGCGGGATCGGCCGCGTGGGGACCGTGCGCGAGGCCGCCGGCAGCGTGGTGAAGGTGCTCGGCACGGCGTGCGGACTGGGCGTGGAGGGATCGGGCTGGGTCGCCGCGCCCGAGCTCGTGGTCACGAACGCGCACGTCGTCGCGGGGCAGGACGACACGCGGGTGCTGCTGCGCGGGGTCGGCGACGGCCTGCGCGCGGAGGCGGTGTGGTTCGACCCGCGCAACGACCTCGCCGTGCTGCGCGTGCCGGGCCTGTCCGCGCCCTCCCTGCCGCTGGCGCGCGCGCCGGAGGCCGGCACCTCGGCGGCGATCCTCGGGTTCCCGCTCAACGGGCCCTACGACGTGCGGCCCGGGCGCGTGGGCTCGACCCGCACCGTCCTGTCGTCGGACGCGTACGGCCGCGGACCGGTGCGGCGGGCGATGACCTCGCTGCGCGGGAACGTGCGCTCGGGCAACTCCGGCGGCCCGATGGTGGACGGGACGGGCCGCGTCGTGACGACGATCTTCGCCGCCACCACGCGCGGCCCGCGGGGCGGCTACGGCGTCCCGAACGGCGTCGTCCGGCGCGCCCTGGCGCGGATCGGCAGCGTTGGCGGGCCCGTCTCGACCGGTCCCTGCGCGGGCTGACCGGCGGGGCGGCGAGCGCTACCCTGCGGCGGCCATGGCCAAGACGCTCGTCATCGCGGAGAAGCCCTCGGTGGGGCGCGACCTCGCGCGCGTGCTCCCGGAGAGCTTCCAGAAGCACGACGGATACCTGGAGTCCGAGTCCTACGTGATGACGTGGGCCGTCGGCCACCTGGTGCAGCTCGCCGAGCCCGACGAGTACGACGCCAAGTACAAGAAGTGGCGCATGGCCGACCTCCCGATCGTGCCGGACGAGTTCAAGCTCGTGGTCCGCGACGAGCGCTCGCGCAAGCAGATGTCCGTCATCACGAAGCAGCTCAAGCGCGCCGACGTCGGCCTCGTCGTCAACGCCTGCGACGCCGGCCGCGAGGGCGAGCTCATCTTCGCCTGGCTGTACGAGAAGAGCGGCGCGAACAAGCCCGTCCAGCGCCTCTGGCTCTCGTCGATGACGGCGGCGGCGATCGAGCACGCGTTCGCGGAGCTGCGCCCGGCGCAGGAGTTCGACCGGCTCGAGGAGGCGGCCCGCTCGCGCTCCGAGGCGGACTGGATCGTCGGGATGAACGCCACGCGCGCGGCGACCATCCGCCTGCGGTCCTCGTTCGACGGCGCCGTGTCGCTCGGGCGCGTCCAGACCCCGACGCTCGCCATCGTCGCCCGCCGCGAGGAGGAGATTCGCGCCTTCAAGCCGGAGCCCTACTGGCTCGTCGACGCCGTGTTCGACCCGCAGGGCGGCGAGCGCGGGCGGCGCTACGGGGGCCGCTACCACGCCGGCGCCCAGCCGCGCCTCGCCACGGCCGCCGAGGCGGAGGCGATCGTCGCCGCGGTCCGCGACCGCGCCGGCGAGATCACGAAGCTCGAGACCTCGACGAAGAAGGAGCGCGCGCCGCTCCTCTACGACCTCACCTCGCTGCAGCGCGACGCGAACACGCGCTTCGGCTTCTCCGCCCGGCGCACGCTCGCGGCGGCCCAGCGGCTGTACGAGGAGCACAAGGCGCTCACCTATCCGCGCACGAGCTCGCGGTTCCTCACCGGCGACATGGCGGCGGAGATCAAGCCGACGGCCGAGCTGGTCGGCAAGCAGCGCGAGTACGCCCGCGCGGCGGCCTACGTCACGGGGCTCGACACGCTGCCGCTCGGCCGGGTGGTCAACGACGCCAAGGTCACGGACCACCACGCGATCATCCCCACGCGCGCCGAGCACCGCACGGACAAGATGAGCGACGACGACAAGCGCGTCTACGACCTCGTGGCGCGCCGGTTCCTCGCCGTCTTCCATCCGGACGCGGTGTTCGAGAACACGCGCGCCGAGACGACCGTCGCCGAGCACGTCTTCCGCACGCGCGGCCGTGTGCTGCTCGTGCCGGGCTGGCGCGGCGTCTACGGCGAGGGGTTCGAGGACCAGCAGGGCGACGACGGCGACGAGGGTGCCAACCAGGCGCTGCCGAAGCTCGTGCGCGGCGAGGCGGTCGACACCGTCGAGGTCGAGGCGGCCGAGAAGGAGACCAAGCCGCCGCGCCGGTACTCCGACGCGTCGCTGCTCGCCGCCATGGAGACCGCCGGCAAGCTCGTGGACGACGAGGAGCTGCGAGAGGCGATGAAGGACTCGGGGATCGGGACGCCGGCCACGCGGGCCGCGATCATCGAGCGCCTGATCGACGTCGGCTACCTCGAGCGCGACGGCCGGTCGCTGGTGGCGACGGAGAAGGGCCTGAACGTCGTCCGCCTGCTCGGCGAGCATCCGCTCACCTCACCGGACCTCACGGGCAACTGGGAGCACCGGCTGGCGCGGATCGAGCACGGCGAGGAGACGCGGCAGCGCTTCATGGGGGACATCGCGGCCTTCGCCGGCGAGACGGTCACGGAGCTCGACGCGAAGCTCAAGGACGTCCGGATCCCGCGCGCGAACCTCGGTCCGTGCCCGGTGTGCGGGCAGGACATCGTCGAGAACCGCAAGGGGTTCTCGTGCTGGTCGCGCGAGGACCCGGGCTGCGGGTTCGTGATCTGGAAGAGCAAGGCGGGCAAGACGCTGCCCGCGGCGGTGGCGCGCGAGCTGATCGCGACGGGCCGCACCGCTCGGCCGGTGACGGGCTTCAAGGGCCGCTCGGGCAAGTCCTTCCGCGCGCGCCTGGCGCTCGTGCAGGGCGAGGACGCGAAGTGGCGGGTGGAGTTCGACGAGCCATGGGCGCGCGACGGCGCCAAGCCGCCCGAGCAGGACGAGTCGGCGGCCCCGGCCGAGGCCGAGACGCCGGCGACGGAGGCGCAGGCCGAGGCGGCGTGACGGCCGGCGGCGCGCCCGTTACGCGGCGGCTTCGCCCGGCGCCGGGTGCGAGCGCGGCGCGTCGGGCGTGGGCCGGGGCGCCGGCGACCGCGCCGCGGCGCGCCGGCCGGGCGGGGCGGTGA
>DATMVH010000534.1:0-5944 GCA_035563395.1 Solirubrobacteraceae bacterium | reverse complement strand
GTGGGTGCGCTGCGGGACCGGCACGCACGAGATCGACGGCGAGGCCGTCGACCTCCGCCCGGGGACCCTGGCCGTCATCGGCCGCGGTCGGGTGCACCGGGTGCTCACCGCCACCGGCTTCCACGGAGCCGCCGTCCGCTTCGGCGAGGAACTTCTGCTCCCCGCTTCGGGCGGTCGCACGAATCCGAGCTGGCTGATCGGGACGACCGCCACCCACAGCGTCGACGTCCCCGACGGCGAGATCAGCCGGCTAGAGGGCCTCCTCAGCACGCTGGCCGACGAACAGCAGCGCCCACCGGACGCTCGTAGCCTCGACCTGCAGCGCCACTTCCTCTCCGCGCTCCTGCTCTGGGTCGGGCGATGGTACGAGGACGGCCAGCAGGAGCGCCAGGCCTCCGACCGCGCCGTGCTGGACCTGTACCGGCGCTTCATCGACGTCCTCGAGCAGGACTTCGTGCGACACCACGACGCCGTCCACTACGCCGACGCGCTCGCCATCCCGCAGTCGGCGCTCTCCAAGGCCCTCGTGCAGGCCACCGGCCGCACGACGAAGGAGCACATCACCGAGCGCCGTCTCCTCGAGGCCGCTCGTCTGCTGCGCTTCACCGAGCTCTCGGTGGGCGAGATCGCTTACCGCGCCGGCTACACCGACCAGCTCTACTTCGCCCGTGCTTTCCGCCGGCGGTACGGCACCGCACCCACCGACTACCGCCGCGGACCCAGCGATCCCCGTCTAGCGCTCGTCCATGCCCGTCGCAGGGTTGCTCGCAGCGCTGAGCACGAGCGCGACTTCAAGTCGACGGTCAACTTGCGACACCGAATCGCAACGAACCACCAGAACCCACTCCCACGAACAGGAGCCAGAACCGAACGCATCCACAGCCGACAACGAAGCTCGACGACAACAAGCAAGGACGCCCGTCACAACGAACGACTAGACCAAGCCCCAAGATCCACAACCAAGAGCTCGGCACATACTTGCACCGCCGGTCGCCGCGCGCTGATCGCCACGCTGGTCTACGCCGGGCTGCGCATCGGCGAAGCGACCGCGCTCCGCTGGAGCGACATCGACCTCGCCAACGGCCGCATCAGCGTCCGCGACGCCAAGACCGCTGCCGGCGAGCGCCTGGTTGACATCCTCCCGGCGCTGCACGACGAACTGACGACACACCGGCACGCCGCGGGTCGCGCGCAGCCCGACGCGCTCGTCTTCCCCACCTCGAGCGGCAGCCGGCGCGACAAGGACAACGCGCGAGAGCGCGTCATCCGCCCGGTCGTGGCCGCCGCCCAGGAGCTGCTGGCGGCGCGCGGCCAGTCGCCGCTGCCGGCGGGCGTGACCGCCCACAAGCTGCGCCACACGTTCGCGTCGATCCTCTACGTCCGCGGCGAGGACCCGCCCTACGTCATGGGTCAGCTCGGGCACACCGACGCGGGCTTCACTCTACGCCCACGCGATGCGCCGCGACGAGGGCGCCAAGGAGCGCCTGAAGGCCCTCGTGGAGGGCCGTGATTGGGCACCATTGGGCACCAGCGCCGTTTCCGGACCCCTCCAAGTGGAGGCGCATCAAGAGGCTGGAAACGAAGAAGTCCCCGCATCTGCGGGGACTTCGGAGAATGGGCGCGGCGGGTTTCGAACCTGCGACCTCTCGCGTGTGAAGCGAGCGCTCTCCCACTGAGCTACGCGCCCGGAGCTGTCCGGCCGGCCACAGGATACCGGTCGACCCCGGCTCGGGACTCAGCTCGTGGCCGAGAACAGCAGCCCCATGAGCGCCTCGCCGATCTCCTCCATCGGCGCGGGGTCGCCGGGACCTCGAACGTGACGTCCTCGCCCCACCGCATGAGCTTGACGGTCGAGCTCCATCGCGAGGGCGTCGAGCTCCTCGAGGGAGTCGTCCCGCTCGACGCGGCGAGCTCGCGCAGCGTGCCGGCGTCCAGGTCGGCGGCGATCTGGAGCCGGCGGTGGCCGACGGCGTCGCGTCGGCCTTCGCGGACAGGGCGTAGCGGACCTTCGGGTGCCCCTCGCCCGCGGCCGCCCGCACGGAGGAGGCGACGAGCTCGCCGACGGGGTGGGCCCCTCGTCGCCGCGGACACCGGCGTACGCGACGGCCCCGGGGCGCACGAGACGATGACGCATGACGGCAGAACCGCGCGGCGGAGCATCGGCGCGAGCGCCGCCGGCCTTGGGCGCGCGGCGGCGAGCGCGTCAGCCGTACAGCGCCGCGATCTGCTCGCCGTAGTGCTCCGCCACCGCCGCCCGCTTGACCTTTAGCGTCGGCGTGAGCTCCCCGTCGCCCTGCGTGAGGTCCTGCTCGAGGATCGCGAAGCGCTTGATCTGCTCGATGCGGGCGAAGCGCGCGTTGACCTCGTCGACGTCCGACTGGATCACGGCCTGCACGCGCGGGTCGGTGGCCATGGCCGCCCGGTCCTCGGGAACGCCGGCGCGCTGGGCGAGCGCGCCGAGCTCGTCCTTGTCGAGGGTGAGGACCGCCACGAGGTACGGCTTGTTGTCGCCGAACACGACCGCCTCGGAGATCCAGCGCGACTCGCGCAGCGCCGTCTCGAGGTTCGCCGGAGCGATGTTCTTGCCGCTCGAGGTGATGATGAGGTCCTTCTTGCGGCCGGTGATGGTGAGGAACCCGTCTTCGTCGAGCTCACCCAGGTCGCCGGTCCGGAGCCAGTCGCCGGCGACGATCTCCGCGGTCGCGGCGGGATCCTCGTAGTAGCCGGCGAAGACGTTCGGGCCCTGCACGAGCACCTCGCCGTCGTCGGCGACGCGCACCGCGGCGCCGTCCAGCGCCGGGCCGACGCTGCCGAGGCGCACGCCGCGCGGGGGGTTGAGGGTCGCGGCGGCGCACGTCTCCGTCAGCCCGTAGCCCTCGAGCACGAGGATGCCGCAGGCGTCGAAGAACTCGAGCACCTCGCGCGCGATCGGCGCCGCGCCGGTGAGCCCGAGCTGGAGCTCCCCGCCGAAGAGCGCGCGCACGCGGGAGAGGACGAGGCGGTCGGCGACGGCGTGCTGCGCGCGCAGGAGCGGGCTCGGCGAGCCGCCGTCGCGCTGGGCGCGCCGCACGGCGGTGCCGGTGGCGAGGCCCCACGTGAAGATCCGCCGCCGCAGCGTGGAGGACTCCTCGGCGGTCGCCATCGCGCGGCCGTGGATCTTCTCGAACAGCCGCGGAACGGACGGGAAGTGCGTCGGCCGGGCGCCGGCGAGGTCGTCGAGGAGCCGCTTCGGGTCGCGCTGCCAGAAGGCCAGCGTGGCGCCGACGTCGAGCGCCACGAACTCGACCACGCGAGCGAGCGCGTGGGCGAGCGGGAGGAACATGAAGATCACGGCGCTCGCGTCGAGCTCGACGCACGTGCGGTACATCGCCACCGTGGCGAGGCAGTTGGCGTGCGTGAGGACGCAGCCCTTCGGCGGCCCGGTGGTGCCCGAGGTGTAGACGATGGTCGCCGGGTCGTCGGGCTGGATGTTCTCCACCGCCCGCTCGACGGCCGCCTCGGCCTCCTCTCCCGCGCGAGCGCGAAGGTCGGCGAGCGACGGCACCCCCTCCGCGGGGACCATCGTGATCACGTGCTCGAGCGCGGGCAGCTCGCCCCGGACGGCCTCGATCTTCGCGAGCTGGGTGGCGTCGTCGCAGATGAGGACCCGGACGCCCGCGTGGGCGAGCACGTAACGGCACTCCTCCGGGGAGGACGTGTGGTACACGGGCACGACGGTCGCGCCGGCGCACAGGGCGCCGCCGTCGGCGATCGTCCACTCCGGGCGGGTCTCGCCCAGGATCGCGACGCGGTCGCCCGGCCGGACGCCGAGGTCGATAAGCCCGGCCGCCACCTCGGTCACCGCGTCGCCGAGCGCGGCGAACGTCGTGTCCGACCACGCGTCGCCCGACGGGACGCGGAGCGCGACCCCGGGATGCCGTCGGGAGGCGAGGATCATCCGGGGGAGCGTGGTCGCCCGGACGGCGGCGCCGCCGCGGGGACCCGGAGAGGACGTGGTCGCCATGGCCCTATCCTCGCATCGCCCGGACCGCGGCGCTTCCGTACTACCATGTATTGCGGACCGTGCTAAGCGGGGAGGTAGCGGTGCCCTGTACCTGCAATCCGCTCTAGCGGGGCTGAATCCCCTCCCGAGGGGCTCAGGCCCCCGGGGTCAGCGCGCTTGTCGGGGCGTTGATGGCCGGGTCCCGCGCGATGTCGGCCCGTGAACCAGGTCAGGTCCGGAAGGAAGCAGCCTTAAGCGGTAACCGGCAGGCGCTGCGGGGTCGCCCGTGCCGGAGCCTTCGACCGGCGAACGCGCCCGGGGAACCGGCTTCGACGGAGGGTGCACGGTCCACTTCCTTCATCTCCACACGGCGAGCGCCGCCAGGCGCCGGGCGGCGCCGCGCAGGGCGGCGTGCAGTGCGTCGCGGTCCACGGGGAACTCGACGTCGACGTCCATCGAGCCTTCCCCCTGGCGCAGGACGCGCACCTCGCCGATCTCGTCGAGCATGTGCCGGACGGCCCGGTTGGCGATCAGGAAGCTCGCGGAGAACCGCTCGATCCCGTTCTCCTCGGCACGCTCGACGAGGCGGTCGAGCAGGAGCGTGCCGAGGCCGCGGCCCTGCCAGGCGTCGACGACCGTCACCGCCGCCTCGGCGGTGGCCGGGCGCTCCGGGTCGCGGACGTAGCGGGCCACGCCGACGCCCTCGCCCGTCTCGGCGTCCCGCGCCCCGATCGCCTCGTGGTCGACGTGGTCGACGTCCGTCAGGTACGTGAGCTCGCGCTCGGTCAGGGACGTCTTCGTGGCCATGAACCGCTGATGGCGCGAGCGCTCCCCGAGCCCCGCGAACGCGGTGGCGAGCAACTCGCGGTCCGACGGCTCGAGGGCCCGGAGGAGCACCTCGCCGCCGCCGGGCAGCCGGATGCGGTCGCCCCCATCGGCCATGCTCCCAGTGTGCCCGCCGCGCCGCCGCGGCACCCGCGGAGGGGGTCGGGTAGGGGCACTAGACTCAGGCGCCCGTGCCCCCGGTCTCCGCCTCGCTCTACCGGCGCCACCGTCCCCGGACCTTCGCCGACGTCGTCGGCCAGGAGCACGTGGTGCGGACCCTGCGCAACGCGATCGAGCAGGAGAAGGTCCACCACGCGTACCTCTTCGTGGGCTCGCGCGGGACGGGCAAGACGTCGATGGCGAAGATCCTGGCCGCCTCCCTGAACTGCGTCCACGGCCCGACCGTGTCGCCGTGCGGCACCTGCGAGTCGTGCCGGGCCATCGCCGAGGCGACGTCGCTCGACGTCATCGAGATGGACGCGGCGTCGAACAACTCCGTCGACGACATCCGCGACCTGCGCGAGAAGGTCGCCTACGCGCCGGTGTCGGGGCGCCACAAGGTCTACATCCTCGACGAGGCGCACATGCTCTCGACGGCGGCGTGGAACGCGTTCCTCAAGACGCTCGAGGAGCCGCCGCCGCACACCATCTTCGTGCTCGCCACGACCGAGGCCAACAAGGTCCTCCCGACGGTCGTGGACCGCTGCCACCGGTTCGACTTCTCGCGCCCGACCCAGCAGCAGATCGCCGGCGTGCTGCGCCGGGTCGCCGACGCGGAGGGCATCCAGATCCCCGACGAGGCGTGCGCCCTGATCGCCCGCAGCGCGACGGGGTCGTTCCGGGACGCGCTGGGGACGCTCGAGCAGCTCGTCGCCTACTCGGGCGCGGCGATCGCGCTCGACGACGTGCTGGCCGTCCTCGGCGCCGCGGACGCCGACCTGCTGTTCGGCGCCGTCGACGCGGTCGCCGCCGGCGACGGGCGCGAGGCGCTGCTGGCCGCCGCCCGCCTCGCCGACTCCGGCCGCGACGTGGGCCGCTTCTTCGGCGACCTCGAGGCGCACGACTCGCAGACGCCGCAGGGCTCGGTCGTCGGCCCCCGCTCGCAGTTCAGGCAGGCGGCGAGGATCTTCGCCATCG
>DATMVH010000533.1:0-5198 GCA_035563395.1 Solirubrobacteraceae bacterium | reverse complement strand
AGCGCGAGGTCCCTGGTCCGCACGGCGGCGGCCGGCGTGCCGCTGTCCTGCACGACGCCGGCCGCGGCGGGCGCACGCTCGCCCGACGTGCCGACGTAGGCCGCGAGCGCCACGGCGACGACGGTGACCGACAGCGCCAGGCCGGTGATGATGGTGCGAACAGCCATGAAGACCGGTCCCGCGTCCGGGAGCGGGATGCGGGCATCCTAGTGACGAACGCCCCGGACCGCGCCCGGATCCGCCGGAGCCGCCGGGCCGACTAGGCTCAGCGACCGCATGAGCTTCGCCGCGATGTGGTCGCCCGGGCCTCCGCCACGCTCCGCACCGCTGCGGCCCCTTCCACGCTTCTCTTCGCGATGAACTTCGCCCGCGAGGTGGTCGACGCCGCGCCGCCCCAGCGCCGCGCGATGGTCTGCGTGGCGCGCGACGGCCGCCGCCGCGAGTGGCGGATGGGCGAGGTGGCCGAGGCGTCCGCGCGGGCCGCCGGCGCGCTGGCCGCGCGCGGCGTCCGCCGCGGCGACGTCGTGATGACGCTGCTCGGCAACCGCCCCGAATGGGTCCTCGCGATGGTGGCGTGCTTCCGCCTCGGCGCGGTGGCGCTCCCGTGCACCGAGCAGCTCCGCGCCCGCGACCTGCGGCATCGCCTCGCGGTCGCCGGCCCGCGGCTCGTGGTCTGCGACGAGCGCAACGCCGCCGAGCTCGCCGCGGCGAAGCCGGACTGCCAGGTCCTGCTCGTTCCCGGCCCCGAGCTGACCGGCGCCGACCCCGCGCCCCCCGCCGATCTCGCGCCCGAGGACCCGTGCCTGCTCACCTTCACGTCGGGCACCTCCGGCGCGCCGAAGGCCGTGCTGCACGGGCAGCGCTATCTCGGCGGCCAGGCGCTCCAGGCTGAGCACTGGCTCGGCGCCCGCCCCGGCGAGCTCGTGTGGTGCACGGCGGCGACCGGCTGGTCGAAGTCCGCGCGCAACGCCTTCATCGCTCCGTGGTTGCGCGGCGCGGCCGCGCTCCTGCACGACGCGCGGTTCGACGCGCACGAGCGGCTCGCCCTCGCCGCGGGCGAGCGGGTGGCGGTCCTCTGCATGGCGCCGACGGAGTACCGGATCGTCGCGGGGCGGACGGCGCTGCGCCCGGTTCCGTCCCTGCGCGGCCTCGTGGCCGCCGGCGAGCCGCTCGACCCGGCCGTGCTGGGCGCCTGGCACGAGGCGACCGGGCTCTGGATCCGCGACGGCTACGGCCAGACGGAGACCGGACAGCTCACGGGCATGCCGGTCGACCGCCCGGCGCGGCCGGGCTCGATGGGGCGCGCGCTGCCCGGCGTGGGCCTGCGGATCGACGACGGCGAGCTCGTGCTCGACCCCGCGACGGACCCGACGTTCTTCCTCCGCTACCTCGGCGAGCCGCCGCCTTCGGGCGAGTGGCGGACGGGGGACCGCGTCCGCGCCGACGAGGACGGCTTCCTCTACTTCGAGGGCCGGGCCGACGACCTCATCATCTCCGCGGGCTACCGGATCGGGCCGTTCGAGGTCGAGTCCGCGCTCGCGGCGCACCGCGCCGTGGCCGAGGTCGCCGTCGTCGGCGCGCCCGACCCCGAGCGGGGCAGCGTCGTGCGCGCCGTGGTGGTGCTGCGCGACGGCTTCGCCCCCTCGCCGGCGCTGGCGCGCGAGCTGCAGGACCACGTCAAGGCGCAGACCGCGCCCTACAAGTACCCACGGATCGTCGACTTCGTCCCCTCGCTGCCGCGAACGGCGACCGGCAAGGTCCGCCGCGCCGAGCTGCGCGGATGATCGACGTCACCTCACCGCATCCGCGACCCCGCCTCCGCACGCTCCTTCAGCCCTTCGGCGAAGCGCGTGAAGGACGGCTGGAGGTCCGGCATGGAGCGCCAGATGAGCGGCAGGAGCGGTCCGGAGTACTGCTCGCGCATCGTGAACGTCGTCTTGTCGCCGCGCGGGTCGAGCCGGAACGTCCGCACGCCGCGGAACAGCCCGAGCGGCATCCCGCCGGTCCACGTCATGCGCGAGTGCGGCTCGAACTCGGTCACGCGCACGGGGAACGCACGCCCCGGGTTCGCCTCCGAGGTCACCTTGAGCTTCTCGCCCGGCGCGATGCGCCCCTCCACGCGCGCACCGGCGTCCCACTCGCCGTACGCGGCTCCGTCCGTCAGGACCGCCCACACGCGGTCCGCCGGCGCGTCGATGAGCGAGCTCGCCTCGTACGCCTTCATCCCGTCCTCCTCGTATCCGTAACGATTCGGCTACCGTAACAGTCGTGTCACCGATGCGCGAGCTCCCCGGCGACCCGTTCGACGCGCTGGGCGATCCCAACCGGCGCGCGATCGTCGAGCTGCTCGGCGCGGGCGACCGGTCGGTGCGCGAGCTCGCCGACGCGCTGCCGATCAGCCGCCCCGCCGTGTCCCGGCACCTGCGGCTCCTCAAGGACGCGGGGCTCGTCACGGACCGCGCCGAGGGGACGCGGCGGCTCTACCGGCTGCACGACGAGGGCATCGCGGCGGTGCGCGAGTACCTCGAGGGAGTCTGGGGCGATGCGGCGGCGCGCTTCCGGCTCCTCGCGGAAAACACCGCGGAGCGACCGTGGAGCCCCTGAGGCTCGAGTTCACCGTGAGGTGCGCGCCGGCGCGCGCGTTCGCGCTGTGGGCGGAGCGGACGTCGACGTGGTGGCCGGCGAGCCATTCCGTCTCGGGCGAGCCCGGCCTCGCCGTGACCTTCGAGCCGCGGGCGGGCGGCCGCGTCTTCGAGCGCACGCCGGCCGGCACGGAGCACGACTGGGGCGAGGTGCTGGCGTGGGAGCCGCCCCACCGGCTCGCGTACTCGTGGCACCTGCGCCAGGACCGCGCCGACGCTACCCGGGTCGAGATCACCTTCGCCGCGGAAGGCGACGGCACGCGCGTGTCGATCGTCCACGACGGCTGGGAGCGCCTCGGCGACCGCGGCGGCGCGCTGCGCGACCGCAACCGCCGCGGCTGGGACGGGCTGCTGCCGCACTACCGGGCGGCGGCGCCGCAAGACGGGGGTTAACCCAACCGGTCCCCTATGTAGCGTGGTCGCCATGAGCGCGACGATCCCGGCCGGCACCCGCATCGACCCCGCGCGCGTGGCCGTCCTCCGGGACCGCGAGCGCGCCCGCCTCACCCAGCGCACCCGCCGCTCGGGCGAGCTCTACGCGCGGGCCCGCGCCGTCATGCCCGGCGGCGTCCCGTCGCAGTTCCAGAAGGCCGATCCGTGGCCCGTCTACGTCGACCGCGGCGAGGGCGCGCGCGTGTGGGACGTCGACGGCAACGACTACCTCGACTTCCACAACGGCTTCGGCGTCATGTGCGTCGGCCACGCGAACCCCGTCGTCGCGGCCGCCGTGAAGGCGCGCATGGACGCCGGCACGCACTTCGCCGCGCCCACCGAGGGCTCCGTCGTCGTCGCCGAGGAGCTGCGCCGCCGCTGGGGCCTGCCGCACTGGCGCTTCACCAACTCGGGCACGGAGTCGACGATGGACGCCGTCCACCTCGCGCGCGGCCACACCGGGCGGGACGTCATCGTCAAGATCGAGGGCAGCTACCACGGCCATCACGACGCCGTGATGGTCTCGGTCAAGCCGCCGCCCGCGCTCATGGGCGACCGCGACCGCCCGGCGCCGGTGCCGTACGGCCTCGGTTACCCGGCCTCTGCCGTCGAGCAGACGCGGCCGGTGCCGTTCAACGACGCCGCCGCGCTGGAGCGCCTGCTCGGCGAGCTGGCGGGCCGCGTCGCCGCCGTGATCATGGAGCCGGCGATGATGAACGTGAACATCGTCCCGCCCGTTCCCGGCTACCTCGAGCGGGTGCGCGAGCTCACCCGTGCGCACGGCGTCGTGCTGATCTTCGACGAGGTCAAGACCGGCGCGGCCGTCGCCGCCGGCGGCGCGACGGAGCTCTTCGGCGTCACGCCCGACGTCGTCTGCCTCGCCAAGGCCATCTGCGGCGGCCTGCCCGGCGGCGCGGTGGGCATGACCGCGGAGCTCGCGGCGCTCGTCGAGGACGGCCGCGTGCGTCAGCAGGGCACCTTCAACGGCAATCCGCTCGTCATGGCCGCCGCGCAGGCCACGCTGCTCGACGTCCTCACGCCGGCCGCGTACGAGCGGCTGCACCGGCTCAACCGCGCGCTGATGGACGGCTGCGAGCGCGTCATCGCCGCGTACGGCCTCCCGGCGCACACCGTGGGCATGGGGTCCAAGGGCTGCGTGACGATGAGCCCCGAGCCGGTCCGCGAGTACCGCGACTACGTGACGCGGATCAACCACGACCTCACGGAGCTGGCCTGGCTCTACCACATGAACCGCGGCGTGTTCATGACCCCGGGCGCGGACGAGGAGTGGACGCTTTCCGTGCTGCACGCGGACGCGCACGTGGCGCGCTACGTCGAGGTCTTCGAGACCTTCGCGCGCGACGTGACGACGGCGTAGCGCCGCCGCGCGCTTAAGAGCCGTCCAGCTCGGTGCGCTCGCGCTCCAGCAGCTCGACCATCGTCCCGAGCTGCTCCTCGCCGTCGAAGTACGCGTACTGCCCTTCGCCCATGTCGCCCCGGTGGATGAGCGGCAGGCCGCGGCCCTCGAGGAACGCGGCGGACCGCTTCATGTCGTCGACCCAGAAGGCGAGGTGGTGGACGCTCTCCCCGCGCCGCGACAGGCCCTCGGCCCACGCGCTGTCCTCGCCGACCGGCTCGATCAGCTCGAGCTGCACGCCGCCGAGGTCGAAGAAGGCGAGCTTCGCCTGCGCGTCCGTCGGGGCGCCGCGGTAGCTCGCGCGCGCCTCTCGCCCCGGGTCCGTCACCTGCACCTCGGGCACGGGCACGCCGAGGAGGCCCGCCCACCGGCGGGACGCCTCGTCGATGTCGCGCACCACGAAGGCGATCTGGGCCAGCTTGCGGGTTCCGAGGCCGGTCGCGTCGTTCATGGGCGCGAGCGTAGCCGCTGGCGCCTCAGCGCGCCGCCGGCACCGGGACGCCGATGGCAGCGCTCATCGCCGCCACCGACGCGCGCAGCTCGCCCGCCGTGCGGCCGGCACCAGCGAGGATCGCGTGCGTGCGCCCGAGCCCGGCGCGCTCCACGAGCCCTTTCTCGTTCAGGACCCACTCCCCGCGCTCGGTCAGCCGCGCGTGCGCCGCGCACAGCGCAGCGGCCGCCAGCATGCCGGCGCAGCCGACGACCCC